>NZ_JAGPUP010000546.1:0-79986 GCF_018069605.1 Microvirga sp. HBU67558
GTCGGTTAGAGTGCCGGCCTGTCACGCCGGAGGTCGCGGGTTCGAGCCCCGTCGCCCGCGCCACTTTCCTCATTAAATCGCCAGTGTCTCAGGGGCCGCGATCAGCGGATCCTCGATCTGCTCCGTCCGGGCAATGGCGTTCAAGCTCCGAGGAAGCGGCACTTTTCCCCTCCGGGCGCATTCTCCACACGGTATTGAGACGTTTGGCGAAGCTGGGCGTTATCGAAAGGCAGGTGAGAGGTCGCGTATGGTGACGTCCAGATGGTTCACAAGCTTCTCCAACTGGGTGGCCCAGGTGGCGGGGCGACCCATGACCTTTGGCCTATGCCTCGTCGTAATCCTGTTATGGGGCGTCAGCGGACCCCTGTTCGGGTTCTCCGACACTTGGCAACTGATCGTGAACACCGGGACCACCATCGTGACCTTCCTGATGGTGTTCCTGATCCAGAATACCCAGAATCGCGATGGCGCGGCCATTCAGGCCAAGCTTGACGAATTGATCCGGGCCAGCGCGGCCCAGAACGTGTTCATCGGTATCGAACACCTGACCCAGGAAGAGCTCGACAAGATTCGAGCCAAGTGCGAGGCCAAGGCCAGAGCGGAGGCCGCTGCCGGCCAGGCAGAGGCCGCAGCCAACCGAAAGGCTGCAAGCGCAGCGGAAAGGGCCACGTCGTAGTTTGGAATGGTTCTTTTTGCGGCAGTGCAAACACTTGTCAGCGAAAGGGAACTCAGCTAAGCCAACCGCGCAATCAGCGTGTTGTCGCAGGGGCTTTTGTCGGGCCTTTCTGAGGCCTAAATGCGTTTCAGATTGCCGGCCGTGGGCCGAGCTCAGTTCGTTCTAGGTGTCGTATGACGAATCTCCTCGCCGACTACCTGCCTCTCGTAATCTTCATTGGCGTGTCGCTCCTGATCGGGGTCGCGCTGCTCGTGGCGCCCTTCATCGTCGCCTACAGTCGTCCGGATACCGAGAAGCTGTCCGCCTACGAATGCGGGTTCAACGCCTTCGACGATGCCCGCATGAAGTTCGACGTGCGGTTCTATCTCGTCGCCATCCTATTCATCATTTTCGACCTCGAAGTTGCATTCCTGTTCCCGTGGGCCATTACCTTCGGGAACCTGGGCTGGTTCGGATTCATCTCCATGATGATCTTCCTCGGCGTGCTGACGGTCGGATTCATTTACGAGTGGAAGAAGGGGGCCCTGGAATGGGACTGATCTCCGAGACCCAGTCGACCCTGGTCGCTCCCGCGCCGCGTGGCATCATTGACCCGAATACGGGCAAGCCGGCCGGTTCGACGGATCCTTATTTCGTTTCGATCAACGAGGAGTTGTCCGACAAGGGGTTCCTCGTCACCTCGACCGAGGACCTCATCACCTGGGCGCGCACGGGCTCGCTCATGTGGATGACCTTCGGCTTGGCCTGTTGCGCCGTCGAGATGATGCAGATGTCCATGCCGCGATATGACGCCGAGCGGTTCGGCTTCGCTCCGCGCGCGTCACCGCGTCAGTCCGACGTGATGATCGTGGCCGGCACCCTCACGAACAAGATGGCCCCCGCCCTCCGCAAGGTCTACGACCAGATGCCGGAGCCGCGTTACGTCATCTCCATGGGCTCCTGCGCCAACGGCGGCGGCTACTACCATTATTCCTATTCCGTGGTTCGTGGCTGCGACCGGATCGTTCCGGTCGACATCTACGTGCCGGGCTGTCCGCCGACCGCCGAGGCACTCCTGTACGGGGTTCTGCTTCTGCAGAAGAAGATACGCCGCACCGGCACCATCGAGCGCTGAGCATAAGGTCATTGCATGAGTGCTGATCTCCAAGCCCTGAGCGATTACATCGCCTCGTCCCTCGGCGAGGCGGTGGAGAGCCGGGCCATTGCCTTCGACGAGCTGACGATCGTGGTCCGCCGCGAGGATATCATTCGCGTGGCGACCTTCCTGCGGGACGACCCGCAATGCCGCTTCGTCTGCTTCATCGATATCTGCGGTGCCGATTATCCGGCCCGCGAGATGCGGTTCGACGTGGTCTATCATTTCCTTGCGCCGCACCATAACCGCCGTATCCGCGTGAAGGTGGAAGCGGACGAAGTGACGCCTGTGCCATCGCTCGTCAGCCTCTGGCCGGCGGCGAACTGGTTCGAGCGCGAGGCTTACGATCTCTACGGGATCCTGTTCTCTGGTCATCCAGACCTCCGCCGGATCCTCACGGACTACGGGTTTGAGGGCCATCCCCTGCGCAAGGACTTCCCGATGACCGGCTACGTCGAGGTTCGCTATGACGACGGGCAGGGACGCGTGGTCTATGAGCCGGTGAAGCTCAATCAGGAATTCCGTAACTTCGACTTCCTGTCGCCGTGGGAAGGCACTGATTACGTGCTGCCCGGCGACGAGAAGGCCAAGGCATAAGGAGCGGAGAGGCGACCCATGGGCGAGCATAACATCCGCAACTTCACCATCAATTTCGGTCCGCAGCACCCGGCGGCCCACGGCGTCCTGCGCCTCGTGCTGGAGCTCGACGGCGAGGTCGTCGAGCGCGTTGACCCGCATATCGGCCTGCTGCATCGCGGCACCGAGAAGCTGATCGAGTACAAGACCTACGTTCAGGCGAATCCCTATTTCGATCGCCTTGACTATGTCGCGCCTTTGAACCAGGAGCACGCCTATTGCATGGCGGTCGAGAAGCTCCTTGGCATCGAGATCCCCCGCCGCGCCGAGTTGATCCGCGTCCTCTACTCAGAAATTGGGCGCCTTCTCTCTCACCTCCTCAACGTGACCACGCAGGCGATGGACGTCGGCGCGCTCACGCCGCCCCTCTGGGGCTTCGAGGAGCGCGAGAAGCTCATGATCTTCTATGAGCGGATTTCCGGCTCGCGCATGCATGCCAACTACTTCCGTCCCGGCGGCGTGAACATGGATATCCAGCCGGAGCTGATCGACGATATCGAGGCCTTTTGCGACCCATTTCTGCAGGTTCTCGACGATCTTGACACCCTCGTCATCGGCAACCGCATCTTCAAGCAGCGTAACGTCGACATCGGCGTGCTCACGCTGGACGATTGTTGGAAGTGGGGCTTCTCGGGGGCTATAGTTCGCAGTTGCGGCGTCGCCTGGGATTTGCGCAAGTCACAGCCATACTCGCTCTACGAGGAGATGGAATTCGACATCCCCGTGGGCAAGAACGGCGACAACTACGACCGCCAGGTCATCCGCATGGAGGAGATGCGCCAGTCCGTGCGGATCATGCGTCAGTGCCTGAACAAGCTGCGGGCTCCGGACGGGCAGGGTCCGGTCTCGACCCTCGACGGCAAGGTTGCACCACCTTCGCGTAAGGACATGAAGCGCTCGATGGAAGCGCTGATCCATCACTTCAAGCTCTACACGGAAGGCTTCCACGTACCCGCAGGCGAGGTCTATGTGGCCGTGGAGGCTCCGAAGGGCGAGTTCGGCGTCTACCTCGTTTCGGACGGCACCAACAAGCCGTATCGTTGCAAGGTGCGCGCTCCGGGTTTTGCCCATCTTCAGGGCATGGACTTCATGTGCCGTGGCCACATGCTGGCCGACGTGGCGGGCGTTCTGGGTTCCATCGACATCGTGTTCGGCGAGGTCGATCGTTAAAGCATAAGCCGCCCCGGTCGCGGGGCGGATATCCACGCTCTTAAGGCGTGCTGGAGAAGTTCAAGTCGCGAATGGCCGGGCCTTATGCCCGTCCATGGCGATGAGGAGAAGAGTGTATGGCCGTTCGCAAGCTCGCGCCTGAAGACATGCAGCCCGAGAGCTTCGTCCTCTCCACAGAGACCGAAGCTTTCGCGGAGAAGGAAATCGCCAAGTATCCGCCCGGCCGGCAGGCCTCTGCCGTCATTGCTCTCCTGGGCAAGGCTCAGGAGCAGGCGGGCGGCTGGCTGCCCCGTAAGGCCATCGAAGCCGTCGCAGCCAAGCTCGACATGCCGGTGATCCGTGTCATGGAGGTGGCAACGTTCTACACGATGTTCAACCTCGAGCCGGTTGGAAAGTACTTCATCCAGTTCTGTGGGACGACGCCATGCGTCCTGCGTGGTGCCGGCGAGATTAAAAAGGTGCTGGAGCGCCGCATCGGCGATCAGAACCATGTGACTGCCGACGGCAACTTCTCCTGGCTCGAGGTCGAATGCTTGGGCGCCTGCTCGAACGCCCCGATGGTGCAGATCAACGACGACTATTACGAGGACCTGACCACCGAGAACTTCGAGAAGCTCCTCGATGATCTCGCAGCAGGCCATCCGGTGAAGGTCGGTTCCCAGATCGGCCGCAACCGGTCCGAGCCGTTCGAGGCCGTGAACACACTTCAAGATCCGGCTCTCTACGACGGTTCCGTGGTCGGCGCCTGGCGCAAGCGTTTCGAGGAGCAGGCCAAGGCTGCCGAGACGGCCGAGCCCGCCGCCGCCATGGCCTCCATTCCGCAGGACGTGAAGGCCGCCAAGCCGACCGCCGGACGCCCGATCGAGAGCGATGCGGCCGACACCCCGGCCAAGCGCGCGAAGGAAGGCGAGACGCCGATCAACCCGACCGACCAAAAAGAAGCCGCCGATCCCTCGACGGCCACGAAGGGCCGGTCGCACACCGAGGCCGAGCCGAGGCCGGCCCCGCAGAGCGGAAAGTCCTATGTGGCGTCGCCCAAGAAAGAAGGCGAAGCCGTGCCGAGCAGCCCGACGACGCCAGTCGCCGGGACGCCGCCCGCGCAAGCCGAGAGCCGCCGCGACGGAAGCGAGAGCAAGCCGGACGTGATCGTCGACAAAGACAACAAGTCGTCCTGATGGAGTGATCGGGAATGCTTCAGGACAAAGATCGTATCTTCACCAACCTCTATGGGTTCCACTCGCCGGACCTTCAGGCCGCGAAGATGCGCGGCGCCTGGGACGGAACGAAGTTCCTCCTCGAGCAGGGCCGCGACTGGATCATCAACGAGATGAAGGCGTCGGGGCTGCGCGGTCGCGGGGGCGCCGGCTTCCCCACCGGCCTGAAATGGTCGTTCATGCCCAAGCAGTCGGACGGCCGTCCGCACTACCTGGTCGTGAACGCCGACGAGTCCGAGCCGGGAACCTGTAAGGACCGGGAGATCATGCGGAACGATCCGCATCTCCTCGTCGAGGGCTGTCTCATTGCGTCCTTCGCCATGGGAGCCCACGCGGCCTACATCTATATCCGCGGAGAATACGTGGCCGAGCGCCACGCCCTGCAGCGGGCGGTGGACGAGGCCTATGAGGCCAGGCTCATCGGCAAGGACAATATCCACGGCTATCCCTTCGACCTCTACGTCCACCACGGCGCAGGCGCTTATATCTGCGGCGAGGAGACGGCGCTCATCGAGAGCATGGAAGGCAAGAAGGGCATGCCGCGCCTGAAGCCGCCGTTCCCGGCCAATATGGGCCTCTACGGCTGCCCGACGACGGTCAACAATGTCGAGTCGATCGCTGTGGCGGGCACGATCCTGCGCCGCGGCGCCTCGTGGTTCTCCAGTATCGGCCGCCCAAACAATGTCGGAACCAAGTTGTTCTGCGTGTCTGGTCACGTGAACAAGCCCTGCAACGTGGAAGAGGCCATGGGCCTGACCTTCCGCGAACTGATCGACCGCCATTGCGGCGGCATCCGCGGCGGCTGGGACAACCTGCTCGGCGTCATTCCCGGCGGTTCGTCCGTCCCGATCGTCCCGGCCGAGCAGATTGCCGATGCCTACATGGATTTCGACACGCTTCGGAACCTGAAGTCAGGTCTCGGCACTGCGGCCGTGATCGTGATGGACAAGTCCACCGACATCGTCCGAGCGATTGCCCGTATCTCGTACTTCTACAAGCACGAGAGCTGCGGCCAGTGCACGCCCTGCCGCGAGGGCACGGGCTGGATGTGGCGCGTGCTCACCCGCATGGCCGAGGGCCGCGCCCAGAAGCGCGAGATCGACATGCTGCTCGAAGTCTCGACCCAGATCGAAGGCCACACCATCTGCGCGCTTGGCGACGCCGCGGCTTGGCCGGTTCAGGGTCTGATCCGCCACTTCCGTCACGAGATCGAGAAGCGGATCGACGATTACGCGGCAAACCCGCATTCCGAATCCGTCCTGATCGCGGCGGAGTGAGATTGAAGATGGCGAAAATCATCGTTGATGGCGTCGAGGTCGACGTTCCCGCGGAATACACGCTGCTCCAGGCCGCCGAAGCGGCCGGAGCGGAGATTCCGCGCTTCTGCTACCACGAACGGCTTTCTATTGCCGGCAATTGCCGCATGTGCCTCGTCGAAGTGAAGGGGGCTCCGAAGCCGGTCGCGTCCTGCGCCTGGGGCGTGCGCGACTGCCGTCCCGGCCCGAACGGGGAGCCGCCGGAAATCTCCACCAAGTCTCCGACGGTGAAGAAGGCCCGGGAAGGGGTGATGGAGTTCCTCCTCATCAACCACCCGCTCGATTGCCCGATCTGCGACCAGGGCGGCCAGTGCGACCTGCAGGACCAGGCTATGGCCTACGGCGTCGACACCAGCCGGTACCACGAGAACAAGCGTGCGGTGACGGACAAGTATCTCGGTCCGTTGGTGCGCACCTCCATGAACCGCTGCATCCACTGCACCCGTTGCGTGCGCTTCTCCGCCGAGGTGGCGGGAGTGCCAGACCTGGGCGCCCTCTGGCGCGGCGAGGACATGGAAATCACGAGCTATCTCGAGCGTGCCTTGGGCTCTGAACTCCAGGCCAACGTCGCGGACCTCTGCCCGGTCGGTGCGCTCACCCATAAGCCGGAAGCCTTCCACTATCGGCCGTGGGAGCTCACCAAGACGGATTCCGTCGACGTGATGGACGCAGTCGGCTCGTCGATCCGTGTCGATTCCCGTGGTCGTGAGGTCATGCGCATCCTGCCGCGCGTGAACGAAGCAGTGAACGAGGAGTGGATCACGGACAAGACCCGACAGATCGTCGATGGCCTGCGCCTGCAGCGCCTGGATCGTCCCTTCGTGCGTGAGAACGGTCGCCTGCGTCCCGCGTCCTGGCAAGAAGCCTTCGCGACCATCGCCAGTCGGGTGAAGGGTACGGATCCGAAGCGCATCGGCGCCATCGTAGGTGATCTTGCCGCCGTGGAAGAGATGTATGCGCTGAAGCTCCTCATGCAGAGCCTCGGCGTCACCAATATCGACGCCCGTCAGGACGGATCGGTCCTGACACCGGCTTATGGGCGCGGCTCCTATCTCTTCAACAGCACCATCACGGGCATCGAGGATGCGGACGCGATCCTGATCGTGGGATCCAACCCCCGGATCGAAGCATCGCTCGTCAACGTGCGGATCCGCAAGCGCTGGCGCATGGCCCCGCCGCCGATCGCCATGATCGGCGAGCACGCCGACCTGACCTATCCCTACGAGTATCTCGGCGCGGGGCCCGAGACGCTGGCCGATTTGGCCGGCGGCCGTCACAGCTTCATCGAGAAGCTTCGTGTGGCGGAGCGTCCGCTGATCATCGTGGGGCAGGGCGCTCTGTCCCGTCCCGACGGGCTGGCCGTTCTCTCGGCAGCCGCGCAGCTCGCCCGCGACGTCGGCGCCGTCAAGGATGGCTGGAGCGGTTTCTCGGTCCTGCACACAGCCGCCTCCCGCGTCGGTGCACTCGACCTCGGAATGGTCCCCGGAGAGTGGGGTCTGAACGCTCAGACCATGGTGCAGGGCGAAGTGGACGTGCTGTTCAATCTCGGCGCAGACGAGATTGACATCGCCCCCGGAGCCTTCGTGATCTACCAGGGCACCCATGGTGACCGCGGCGCCCATCGCGCAGACGTGATCCTGCCGGGAGCCACATACACGGAAAAGTCTGGGACCTACGTGAACACGGAGGGGCGGGTGCAGCTCGCCAATCGGGCCGCTTTCGCGCCCGGCGAGGCTCGTGAGGACTGGGCCATTCTGCGTGCGCTCTCCGACGTGCTGGGCCATCGCCTGCCGTTCGACTCGCTCAATGCTCTGCGGGCGAAACTCTATGCCCATTACCCGCACCTTGCGGCCGTCGACACGGTCCAGGCGGCCGACGGGTTTGCCGCCGTTCAAGCCCTTGCCGGTCTTGGCGGAACCCTCGGACGCGAGCCGTTCGCGAGTCCGGTGAAGGACTTCTATCTGACGAACCCGATTGCCCGCGCCTCCGGCGTCATGGCCGAGTGCTCGGCGCTCGCCCGTGAGCTGAAGCTCGAGGCGGCTGAGTAAGAGGAACGATCATGGAATTTGGTGACATCCTCGTCGCAGTCGCGATCATGCTGGGCAAGAGCCTGCTCATGCTCGTGGCTCTGCTCATCTTCATCGCCTATGCGCTCTATGCGGACCGCAAGGTCTGGGCGGCCGTCCAGCTTCGTCGCGGCCCCAACGTGGTCGGTCCCTGGGGGCTGCTCCAGTCCTTCGCGGACCTGCTCAAGTTCGTCCTGAAGGAGCCGGTGATCCCGGCGCCGGCCAACAAGGGCATGTTCCTGCTGGCCCCTCTGGTGATGTGTACGCTCTCGCTGGCCGCCTGGGCGGTCATTCCGCTGAATGCGGGCTGGGCGATCGCCGACATCAATGTGGGCATTCTCTACATCTTCGCGATCTCGTCCCTCGGCGTGTACGGCGTCATCATGGGCGGCTGGGCCTCGAACTCGAAGTACCCGTTCCTCGGTGCGCTTCGCTCCGCAGCCCAGATGGTGTCCTACGAGGTGTCGATCGGGTTCGTGATCGTCACGGTGCTCATGTGCGCCGGAACGCTCAACCTCTCGGCCATCGTCGAATCGCAGAACACACGCCTGGGCCTCTTCGGCTGGTACTGGCTGCCGCTGTTCCCGATGTTCGTGGTCTTCTTCATCTCGGCCATGGCCGAGACGAACCGTCCACCCTTCGACCTGCCGGAAGCTGAGTCCGAGCTCGTGGCCGGCTACATGGTGGAGTATTCCTCCACCCCGTACCTGCTCTTCATGCTCGGCGAGTACGTGGCCATCATGACCATGTGTGCGCTGGGCACGATCCTGTTCCTGGGAGGCTGGCTGTCGCCGATCCCGTTCGCCCCCTTCACCTGGGTGCCGGGCGTGATCTGGTTCGTGCTCAAGGCGAGCTTCCTCTTCATTCTCATCGCCATGGTGAAAGCCCTGGTTCCGCGCTACCGCTACGACCAGCTCATGCGCCTCGGCTGGAAGGTCTTCCTTCCTCTGTCGCTGGCCATGGTCGTCATCGTGGCGGCTGTCCTGATGGCGACCGGCAATGCGCCGGGCGTCCGCTAAAGGAGATCGGCATGCACCTCGACCGCATCGCCCAATCCCTCCTGCTGAAGGAGTTCATCTCAGGCTTCATCTTGACGGTGAAGTACTTCTTCAAGCCGAAGGCCACCCTCAACTACCCGTTCGAAATGGGCCACCGCGGACCCCGCTTCCGCGGTGAGCACGCTCTGCGCCGCTACCCCAATGGAGAAGAGCGCTGCATCGCGTGCAAGCTCTGCGAGGCTATCTGCCCGGCTCAGGCCATCACCATCGAAGCCGGCCCGCGCCGTAATGACGGCACCCGCCGGACAACCCGGTACGACATCGACATGGTGAAATGCATCTATTGCGGCATGTGCCAGGAGGCCTGCCCGGTGGATGCGATCGTCGAAGGGCCGAATTTCGAGTTCTCCGTGGAGACCCGCGAGGAGCTCTACTACGACAAGGCCAAGCTTCTCGAAAACGGGGAGCGCTGGGAGCGTGAGATCGCGCGCAACATCGCGAAGACCGCGCCCTACCGGTAAGAACGCTTTCTGCCCGCAGGGCAGGGAGCAAGCAGGTCCGGCGGGTTGTGCCCGTCGGATTCGGATTTTATAGACAGGCCGCCGGATTCTCCGGCGCCACGTCGGAAGGGGCCGCCTCGGGCGGCTTAAGCTGAACATGACGGTTACCGCCGCCTTCTTCTATCTGTTCGCGACGATCACGATCGCCTCCGGCTTCATGGTGATTGCCTCCCGCAATCCCGTGCAGTCGGTGCTCTTCCTCATCCTGGCCTTCGTCAACGCGGCGGGTCTGTTCCTGATGATGGGAGCCGAGTTCCTGGCGATGATCCTGGTCATCGTCTATGTGGGCGCGGTCGCGGTGCTCTTCCTCTTCGTCGTCATGATGCTCGACGTGGACTTCGCCGCGCTTCGCCAGGGCTTCCTGCAGTATCTGCCGATCGGCGGCGTGATCGGTGTGATCTTCCTCCTTGAGCTGATCCTCGTCGTAGGAGCCTATACGGTCGATCCAGGCCTCGTTCGCTCGCCAGCCGTGCCAATTCCGGCGCCCGATGTCATGACCAACACCGAGGCGCTCGGCCAGGTGCTCTACACCCGCTACTTCTACTTTTTCCAGGCAGCCGGCCTGATCCTGCTGGTCGCCATGATCGGCGCCATCGTGCTGACCCTGCGTGAGCGGGTCGGCGTCCGGCGCCAGGACATTTCCAAGCAGAACGCCAGGACGCAGGAGACTGCCGTCGAGGTTCGGAAGGTTCCCTTCCGGCAGGGCATCTAAGGAGGCACGCAATGGTTATCGGACTAGGCCATTACCTTACCGTCGCCGCCGTGCTCTTCACGCTCGGGGTGTTCGGTATCTTCATCAACCGGAAGAACGTGATCGTCATCCTGATGTCGGTCGAGCTGATCCTGCTCGCCGTGAACATCAACATGGTCGCCTTCTCGACCCACCTGAACGACATCGTCGGCCAGATCTTCGCCATGCTGATCCTCACGGTCGCGGCGGCGGAGGCGGCGATCGGCCTTGCCATTCTGGTGGTCTTCTTCCGCAATCGCGGCTCGATCGCAGTCGAAGACGTCAACAGGTTGAGGGGCTGAGCCCGAACGGCGAAGTAAACGACAATGTATCACGCAATCGTCTTCCTGCCGCTCGTCGGCTTCCTCATCGCAGGCATCTTCGGGCGTGTGCTCGGAGCCCGTCCCAGCGAACTCATCACCACGGCACTGCTCTTCATCGCGGCGGTGCTGTCGTGGGTTTCCTTCATCCATGTCGGCTTCGGCGAGGGCGCCACCCGCGTCCAGGTCGCCCAGTGGATGTCAGTCGGCGATCTCCAGGTTGACTGGGCGTTCCGGATCGACACGCTGACGGCCATGATGCTAGTCGTCGTCAACACCGTGTCGGCGCTGGTGCACCTCTATTCCATCGGCTACATGCACGAGGATCCGCACCGTCCGCGGTTCTTCGCCTATCTCTCGCTCTTCACCTTCGCCATGCTCATGCTGGTGACGGCGGACAATCTCATCCAGATGTTCTTCGGCTGGGAGGGCGTCGGCCTCGCGAGCTACCTCCTCATTGGCTTCTGGTACCAGAAGGACTCGGCCAACGCGGCGGCCATGAAGGCCTTCATCGTCAACCGCGTCGGTGATTTCGGCTTCCTGCTCGGCATCTTCACGATCTTTGTGCTGTTCAACGGCGTGACCTTCGACGGGATCTTCCCGCGCGTTGCCGAGTTCGCGAATGCGCGCTTCACCTTCCTTGGGATCGAATGGCACGCGCTGACGATCGCCTGCCTGCTGCTGTTCATGGGCGCCATGGGCAAGTCTGCCCAGTTCCTGCTGCACACCTGGCTCCCGGACGCAATGGAAGGCCCGACCCCGGTCTCGGCCCTCATCCATGCCGCAACCATGGTGACCGCCGGCGTGTTCATGGTCGCCCGCCTGTCACCGGTCTTCGAATATGCGCCGGCCGCTCTGACGGTCGTGACGGTGATCGGCGGCATCACGGCGTTCTTTGCCGCGACTATCGGTCTGGTTCAGAACGATATCAAGCGGGTCATCGCCTATTCGACCTGCTCGCAGCTCGGCTACATGTTCGTGGGCCTCGGGGTCGGCGCCTACGGGGCCGGCGTGTTCCACCTCTTCACGCACGCTTTCTTCAAGGCCCTGCTGTTCTTGGGCGCCGGCTCGGTCATTCATGCCATGCACCATGAGCAGGATATCCGCCATATGGGCGCCCTGCGCCGCTACATACCGTTCACCACGGCCATGATGGCGGTCGGCACGCTGGCGCTTACGGGTTTCCCGTTCACGGCAGGCTACTATTCGAAAGACGCGATCATCGAGGCGGCCTATGCGGCCCATTCGTCGGCAGGCTCCTTCGCCTTTCTGGCCACGGTCGTTGCCGCATTCATGACATCATTCTACTCCTGGCGCCTGTTCTTCCTCACCTTCGAGGGAACCGCCCGTTGGGGCCATGGGCACCATGCTCCGAGCGCCCACGAAGGCGTGGAGCACGATGAGTCGGGCCACGACGTCGAGCCGGGCTCTCAGGCCCAGCACGAGCACGGCCATAACGATCATGCGCACGGGCACCATGGCTCGCACCTTCCGCACGAGAGCCCGCTCGTGATGCTCGTGCCGCTGCTCGTGCTCGCCATCGGGGCTGTTCTCGCCGGCGTCATCTTCCACAGCGCGTTCATCGGGGAAGGCTACGAGGAGTTCTGGAAGGGCGCGATCTTCACGGGGCCGAACAACCACATCCTGGAAACGATGCACCATCTTCCGGGCTGGGTGCCGCTTCTTCCCACGATCATGATGATCCTCGGCTTCCTGGTTGCAGTCTACATGTACATCATTGACGCCAAGCAGCCGGCGAAGCTGGCGGCCGACCACCCGATCCTGTACCGGTTCCTGCTCAACAAGTGGTACTTCGACGAGCTGTACGACGCGATCTTCGTTCGTCCGGCCATGGCGATCGGACGCTTCTTCTGGCGCACCGGTGACCAGCGGATCATCGATGGACTCGGGCCGGACGGCATCTCGGCCCGCGTTCTCGATGTGACGCGCGGCGTGGTGCGGGTGCAGACGGGCTACGTCTACCACTATGCCTTCGCGATGCTGATCGGCGTTGCGGCTCTCGTGACCTTCTATCTCTTCAGGGGAGCCCACTAATGCTCGGCTTCGGCATCCTCTCCGGCCTGCTCATCCTGCCCCTCGTCGGAGCGGCTTTCATCCTGACCCTGCGGGGCGACAGCGAGGCTGCTCGCTCGAACGCACGCTGGGCAGCCCTTGCCACGACGGTCGCGACCTTCCTGCTGTCGCTCGTGGCATGGGCGCGGTTCGACGTGGCATCCGCGTCGTTCCAGCTCGTGGAGAGCCATTCCTGGCTGACCGAGACGATCCGGTTCAAGCTGGGCGTCGATGGCTTCTCCATGCCGCTCGTGCTGCTCACCACGTTCCTGATGCCGTTCTGCATCCTGGCCTCCTGGGATTCGATCGAGAGCCGGGTCAAGGAGTACTTCGTCGCCTTCCTAGTGCTCGAGACCACGATGATTGGTGTGTTCTGCGCTCTCGACCTGGTGCTCTTCTACCTGTTCTTCGAGGCGGGTCTCATTCCGATGTTCCTCATCATCGGAATCTGGGGCGGCAAGCGCCGCATCTATGCGAGCTTCAAGTTCTTCCTCTACACGCTCCTCGGGTCCGTCCTGATGCTCCTGGCCATCATGGCCATGTACTGGGCCGCCGGAACCACCGATATCCCGACGCTGCTTGCCTTCAAATTCGCTCCGAATCTGCAGATCTGGCTCTGGCTGGCCTTCTTCGCATCCTTCGCGGTGAAGATGCCCATGTGGCCGGTTCACACCTGGCTGCCGGACGCTCACGTGGAAGCGCCGACGGCCGGCTCGGTCATCCTGGCAGGCGTCCTGCTTAAGATGGGCGGCTACGGCTTCGTCCGAGTCTCCCTGCCTATGTTCCCGGATGCGTCGCTTTATTTCGCTCCCTTGGTCTATGCGCTGTCCGTCATCGCGATTATCTACACCTCGCTGGTCGCCCTGATGCAGGAGGACATCAAGAAGCTGATCGCCTACTCGTCGGTGGCGCATATGGGCTTCGTGACCATGGGCCTGTTCAGCATGAACGAGCAGGGCATCCAAGGCGCCATGTTCACCATGATCTCACATGGTCTGATCTCCGGGGCGCTGTTCCTGAGCGTCGGCGTGATCTATGACCGGATGCATACCCGCGAGATCAAGGCCTATGGCGGGCTCGTCAACCGCATGCCTCTTTATGCGGTGGTGTTTCTCATTCTGACCATGGCGAACGTGGCCCTGCCGGGGACCTCGGGCTTCATCGGCGAGTTCCTGACCCTGATGGGAGCCTTCCGGTCGAACACCTGGGTGGCGTTCTTCGCGGCGACCGGCGTGATCCTCTCGGCAGCCTATGCGCTGTGGCTCTACCGTCGTGTGGTCTACGGACCGCTCGAGAAGCCGGCCCTGCAGGGAATCACGGACCTGAACCGTCGCGAGATCATTACGTTTGCTCCGCTCATCCTGCTCATCATCTATTACGGCGTACAGCCGGGCCCGATCCTTGATGCCTTCGCGGCACCGACGGACGCGCTCATGAACAGCGTTCAGGCTGCGCTCGCCACCGTGAAAACGGCCGCTGTCGCGGCACACTGAGGTCACGATGAATCCCGCCCTCACCATTCCCGCTTTCGGTCCGATGCTGCCAGAGATCCTGATGGCGGTCGGAGTTCTCGTCCTGGTTCTGTTCGGCGCATTCCGCGGCGAACGCCCTGGCTTCGGCATGAGCATCATCGCGCTCGCGCTGCTCGCCGTGACCTTCGTGGCGGTCCTGATGCTCCCGTCGGAGCGGGTCGAGACCATGGCCGGGTCCTTCGTGATCGACGGATTCGCTAAGTTCATGAAGGCGCTGACGCTCCTTGCATCGGCCGGCGGCATCATCCTCTCCCTGGACTACATGCGTCGCGAGGGGATTTACCGCTTCGAGTACCCGATCCTGATCGTGCTATCGACGATCGGGATGATGATGGTCATCTCGGCGAATGATCTGATCGCGCTTTATCTTGGGCTCGAACTGCTCAGCCTGTCCTCCTACGTCATCGCAGCCTTCGACCGCGATAACGAACGTTCGACGGAAGCCGGGCTGAAGTACTTCGTGCTCGGAGCACTTTCGTCGGGCATGCTGCTCTACGGCGCTTCGCTGGTCTACGGCTTTAGCGGGAGCGTGTCGTTCCCGGTCATCGCCTCCGTCCTGCAGGGGAACGTCGGCATCGGCGCCGTCGTGGGCCTCGTCTTCGTAGCAGCCGGCATCGCCTTCAAGATCTCGGCCGTGCCGTTCCACATGTGGACGCCGGACGTGTACGAAGGGTCGCCGACCCCCGTGACCGCCTTCTTCGCGGCCGCTCCGAAGATGGCCGGCATGGCGATGGCGACCCGTGTGTTCATCGATGCCTTCCCGGGCATCCTGGTCCAGTGGCAGCAGATCATCGTCTTCATCTCGATCGCTTCCATGGCTCTCGGTTCTTTCGCGGCCATCGGTCAGCGCAATCTGAAGCGCCTGATGGCCTATTCGTCCATCGGCAACGTGGGCTATGCGTTGATCGGCCTGGCTGCCGGTACGCCTGAGGGCGTCCAGGGCGTGGTGGTCTATATGGCCATCTACCTTGCCATGACGCTCGGCACCTTCGCGGTGATCCTCGGCCTGCGCCGCGGGAACGTGATGTTCGAGTCAATCGACGATCTTTCAGGTCTAGCGCGAACTCATCCGGCGCTCGCGTTCTGCCTGGCCATGATGATGTTCTCGTTGGCCGGCATACCGCCGCTGGCGGGTTTCTTCGCGAAGTTCTACGTCTTTGCCGCGGCGATCCAGGCCAATCTCGTCACCTTGGCCGTCATCGGCGTCGTGACGAGCGTAATCGGCGCCTATTACTACCTGCGCATCGTCAAGGTCATGTACTTCGATGCACCGGTCGAGCGGTTCGAGCGCATGTCTCCGGGCGTAAGCTTCGTCCTTGTCGTGTCGAGCGCCGTGGTGCTGCTGTTCTGGCTGATCCCGGCCCCGATCGTCAACGCAGCGGGCGCCGCCGCGCGCTCCTTGTTCTGATCGTGCGTCTGTCGCCCGAGACCGAGGCCGCCGGGTATCGGCTTCTGTCGCTCGAGGCGACGAACTCGACGAACGACGATTCTCTGCAGGCTGCTCGCGCGGGCGACAGGGGAAAGCTCTGGATCACGGCCCGCGAGCAGTTGGCGGGGAGGGGACGGCATGGCCGCCAATGGTCCTCGCCTCCAGGCAACCTCTATGCCAGCCTGCTCCTGATCGATCCGTGCGATATGCGATCGGCTCCGCAACTCGGCTTCGTTGCAGGGTTGGCGCTCCATGAGGCCGTCGAGGCGGTCTCGGGAATCAGCGCACCGCGCCTGTCCCTGAAATGGCCGAATGACCTCCTGCTCGACGGCGCGAAGGTTTCAGGCCTTCTGCTCGAAGGGCATCGCCTGCAGCCTAACGGGCCACTGGCCATCGTGATCGGGTTCGGGGTCAATGTCGCGTTCGCCCCGAGCGGAACACCTTACCCGGCAACTGCCTTGCGGTCCGTTCGACCGCGCCTCGCGAGGGAGGAGGTATTCACCGTCCTGTCCTCGGCCTTCGCCCGAACTTTCTCGGCGTGGCGAACTTCCACTCGTGGAAACGTCTCCGATCCATTCGGCGCAATCCGGCAGCTCTGGATGGAGCGTGCTGCAGGGCTCGGCCAGCAGGTGACGCTTCGCCTTCCTTCAGGCGAAAAAGCCGGTGTCTTCGAGGGGCTTGACCCTTCCGGACGCCTTCAGCTGAAAAGCACCGCCGGAATGGAACTGATCGACGCAGGCGACCTTTATTTTCCCAATTTGCTGCACGATATAGCCAAGCCTGGCGTTGGCTCGAAAAGGTCTGGAACTTGATGGCTTCCCACCAGGATGAATTGGTCTTTCTCCCACTTGGAGGACTTGGCGAAATCGGCATGAACGCTGCCCTCTACGGCTTCGGTCCGGAGGACGATAGACAGTGGATCCTCGTCGATTGCGGCATGGGTTTTGGCGGCGAGGAGAACCTCCCCGGGATCGATGTCGTCTATCCCGACCTCCGATTCATCGAAGAGGAGCGGCACAACCTTCTCGGTATCTTCATCACGCATGCGCACGAGGACCACATCGGCGCGCTGGTCGAGATGTGGCCGCGCCTCCGCGCGCCGGTTTATGCGACAAGGTTCGCCATCGGCCTCCTGGAGACACGGCGTCTGTCCGAAGCCGATGCGCCGAAGGTCGACCTGAACGAAATCGTCCCCGGGCAACGCCTGAAGCTTGGTGCCTTCGAGATCGAGTACGTGCCGGTCGCTCATTCGATTCCGGAATCCAACGCCCTTGCAATCCGCACACCGCACGGACTGGTGGTGCATACAGGCGACTGGAAGCTCGACAACACGCCATACCTCGGCAGCCTGACCTCGGAGGAAGCTTTCCGTGCCTTGGGCGACGAAGGGGTATTGGCGCTCGTCTGCGATTCCACCAATGTGGTCCGCGACGGCACAAGTCCGAGCGAGTCCGACGTCTCCAGGAACTTGGCCCAATTGATCAAGGATGCGCCGCACCGTGTCGCGGTCACGACCTTCGCGTCCAACGTCGCCCGCATTCGCTCGGTTGCAGAGGCAGCCCGCGAGTGTGGTCGTGAGGTGGTTGTTGTTGGTCGTGCCATGGATCGTGTGGTCGAGGTCGCCAAGGAGTGTGGTTTCCTGGATGACCTGCCGGAGTTCCGTTCCGCGGAAAACTTCGGCTACATGCCACGTGACAAGATCGTGGCCGTCCTGACCGGGTCGCAGGGTGAGCCCCGGGCCGCTCTCGCCCGGATCGCCCAGGACGAGCACCCGGACATCGCGCTTTCCGCCGGAGATCGGGTGATCTTCTCCTCCCGGGCCATTCCTGGGAACGAGAAAGCTGTTGGCTCTATCATCAATAGTCTGATCGAGCAGGGCATCGAGGTGATCACCGACCGGACGGAGCTGGTGCACGTGTCCGGACATCCCCGGCGCGGCGAGCTGGCGCAGATGTACCAGTGGACCCGTCCGCGGATCGCCATTCCGGCCCATGGCGAGCCCTTGCACCTGAGCGAACACGCGAAGTTCGCAAGGGCTCAAGGCGTGCAGGAAGTCGTCCGGGCCAAGAACGGAACGCTGGTACGCCTTTCGCCCGGCCCTGCTGAGATCGTCGACAATGTCCCCGCGGGGCGTCTCTACCGCGACGGCAATATCGTCATCGGGGCCGGCGAGCGGGCGTTGCCGGAGCGCCGCAAGCTTGCCTTTGCGGGCATCGTCACCGTGGCGATCGCCATCGACGACCGGGGCGATCTTGTTGGAGATCCGGTGATCGACGCCATGGGCATCCCCGACAAGAACAGGCAGGGTCGTGACCTGACCGACATCATCGCGGACACCGTGGCCGACCTGCTGGATGGCCTCTCCAAAGCCAAGCGGCGAGATCCCGAGGCCGTCGAGAATGCCGTCCACCGGGCGGTCCGCGCGGCCGTGAACCAGGAATGGGGCAAGAAGCCCGCCTGCCATGTGCTCGTCATCGAGGCTTAGGACCTGAAGGGGGAACGCCTATGATCGGACGCCTCAATCACGTTGCCATAGCCGTGCCTGACATCGCGGCCGCTTCAGATCTCTACCGGAAGACCCTAGAGGCCGATGTCTCGGCGCCGGAGGCTCTGGAGGAGCACGGCGTTACGGTCGTTTTCATCACGCTGCCCAACACTAAGATCGAGCTTCTGGAACCGCTGGGAGAGGAATCGCCCATCGCCAAGTTCCTGGGGAAGAACCCGGACGGCGGGGTGCACCATATCTGCTATGAAGTCGATGACATCATTGCGGCGCGCGACCGGCTTCTTGCTTCCGGCGCGAGGGTGCTCGGCTCCGGAGAGCCAAAGATTGGAGCCCACGGGAAGCCGGTTCTCTTCCTTCATCCCAAGGATTTCAACGGCACGCTCGTCGAACTCGAGCAAGCCTGAGGACAAGGTGTTGATAAACTTCGTAAAAACCTTGGCGGGATCACTCTGGTCCACGATCGCGGTCGTCATGGTCGTGTCCGGTCTGGCCGTCACGGTAGTTGTCCAAGCCTTCGGCCTGCGGATCAGCGGGGGCTTGGCGCTCTACTTCGTGATCTGGTGGATCCTGCTTTTTGCCGTTCTACCCTTCGGCGTCCGCAGCCAAGTCGAAAGCGGGGATGTGGTTCAGGGAAGCGAGCCCGGAGCCCCAGCCCTTCCGGCCCTTCGGGAAAAGGCTATCTGGACCACATTTCTCGCGTCCGTCGTCCTGATCGTTGTTGCGGCGGTTTTTCCTCTGGCCGGTCTGTAGAACCAAGAAGAAGAGGAGCCACAAAAAAGAAAAGCAAGGCTTTCGCCTTGCCTGAACTGCCTTTTGGCAATTTTTGATCCCTGGCTTTCTCAGACCAGCGCCTCAGGGCACTTGGGGATCTTGTTCCTCCCGAAACTCGGACCGTAGCCTCTGACCTTGGAAGGTCTAAGACGTTAGCGTTTCGTTTATAGTCACCTTGCCCGACCATGTCACCTTTTATGGGCACCTCCTGATGCATTTTTCGGCATTTCTTGTATTGATCTTTGGTCTAATCCATCTCGCCGCAGGCCTGATCGGACGATGACAGCTTGTCTTTTCCCCGGGGGCTGTGTTGTGTGCTGGAAGCGAGTCGCTACCTTTCTCCTATATTGATCGAGACCCAAAGGCGTCCCATGCGTTTGAGCCGCTACTTCCTCCCCATCCTCCGCGAGACGCCGAAAGAGGCGGAGATCGTCTCCCATCGCTTGATGCTGCGCGCCGGAATGATCCGGCAGGAATCTGCCGGAATTTATGCCTGGCTGCCGCTCGGCCTGAAGGTTCTGAACAAGGTCAACGCGATCGTCCGTGAGGAGCAGAACCGCTCAGGCGCTCTCGAGCTTCTCATGCCGACGATCCAGTCCGCCGATCTGTGGCGGGAATCCGGGCGCTACGACGCCTACGGCAAGGAGATGCTACGCATCCAGGACCGGCATGAGCGCGACATGCTGTTCGGGCCGACCAATGAGGAGATGGTTACCGAGATCTTCCGGGGCTATGTGCGCTCCTACAAGGATCTGCCGCTGAACCTCTATCACATTCAGTGGAAGTTCCGGGACGAGGTCCGGCCCCGCTTCGGTGTCATGCGCTCGCGCGAATTCCTGATGAAGGACGCTTATTCCTTCGATCTCGATCAGGCTGGCGCCGTTCATTCCTATAACAAGATGTTCGTGGCTTATCTTCGCACCTTCGCCCGCATGGGACTGAAGGCGATCCCGATGCGGGCCGATACGGGTCCCATCGGGGGGAATCTCAGCCACGAGTTCATTATCCTGGCCTCGACCGGCGAGAGCGAGGTCTTCTGTCACGCGGATTATCTGAACTTCGACGTTCCGGCGGCCGATACGGATTTTGACGATATCCCGGGTCTCCAGAGCACCGTCGACAAGTGGACTTCGCTCTACGCCGCTACGTCCGAGATGCACGAGGCCTCGGCATTCGAGGCGGTTCCGGATGAAAAGAAGATGTCCGCCCGCGGCATCGAGGTCGGTCACATCTTCTACTTCGGCACCAAGTATTCCGAGCCCATGGGCGCGAAGGTGATGGGCCCCGATGGGCAGGAGAGGCCGGTCCATATGGGCTCCTACGGCATCGGACCGAGCCGCCTGATCGCCGCAATCATCGAGGCGAGCCATGATGAGAACGGAATCATCTGGCCGGAAGCCGTCGCTCCCTTCGACGTGGCGATCCTGAACCTGAAGGTCGGCGACACAGCGACGGACGCTGCCTCCGAGCGCCTCTATCGCGAACTGGAAACGGCAGGGCGGGACGTGCTCTATGACGATCGAGACGAGCGTCCTGGCGGAAAATTCGCCACGGCCGATCTCATCGGGATCCCGTGGCAGATTTTGGTGGGGCCGAAAGGTCTTGCCGAAGGCAAGGTGGAATTGAAGCATCGCGCAACGGGACAGCGCGAACATCTTGCGGTTGAAGACGTAATCGCTCGCCTCACGGTTCGCCAATAAGCTGACATGGCCAAGGAAAGAAAAGCAAGCACGGGGCCGGCCGGAACCAAACCCTTCTCGCTCTTCGAGTGGATGCTCGCCGGGCGCTATCTGCGCACGCGGCGGCGTGAGGGTTTCGTGTCGGTCATTGCCGGCTTCTCCTTCCTGGGCATCATGCTCGGTGTTGCGACGCTGATCGTGGTGCTGTCGGTCATGAACGGTTTCCGTAAGGAGCTTCTCGACAAGATCGTCGGCATCAACGGCCATATCTTCGTGGCGCCGCTGGAAAGTCCGCTCACCGATTACCCGGAGGTTGCAGCGCGGATCGCCGCGGTACCGGGCGTCAAGCGAGCCATTCCTCTCGTCGAGGGGCAGGCGTTCGGCTCCTCTCAGTACAACGGCAGCGGCGTTCTCGTGCGCGGCATCCGGGCTGACGATCTGCGCAAGATCGACCATATCGCGGGCAATCTGCGCCAGGGCACGCTGGAGAACTTCGAGGAAGGTGAGGGGGTCGCGATCGGCCGTCGCCTTGCCGATGCGCTGTCGCTTCAGGCTGGTGACACCTTCACGCTCATCACGCCGCGCGGAGCATCGACACCGTTCGGCACCGCGCCCCGGGTGAAAGGCTATCCGGTCAAGGCGATCTTCGAAATCGGCATGTCGGAGTTCGACTCGACGTTCGTGTTCATGCCGCTGACCGAAGCTCAGAACTACTTCAACCGCAACAACGACGTGCAGCTCATCGAGGTCTATCTCGACAATGCCGATCGGGTGGACGAGGCCCGTGCGGCGATCGACGAAGCGGCGGGGCGACCGATTCTGATGACCGATTGGCGTCAGCGCAACCGAACTTTCTTCGGCGCACTGGAGGTCGAGCGGAACGTGATGTTCCTGATCCTGACACTGATCGTGCTCGTGGCGGCGCTCAACATCATCTCCGGGTTGATCATGCTCGTGAAGGACAAGTCGGAGGACATCGCGATCCTTCGCACCATGGGGGCGACCCGTGGGGCCGTCATGCGGGTCTTCCTGATCACGGGCGCGTCGATCGGCATCGTCGGCACGATTGCCGGGTTCGGTCTCGGATTGCTGCTTGCGCTCAATGTCGAAACCATTCGGGACGTCATCTCCCGGCTGACGAATACCAATCTTTTCCCTGCGGAACTGTACTTCTTGAGCCGCTTGCCGGCCGAGGTGAATCCGACCGAGGTGGCAACCATCCTCATCATGGCGATGGTTCTGTCGCTTCTGGCGACTCTCTATCCATCCTGGCGGGCCGCGAAGCTCGATCCCGTCGAAGCGTTGCGTTACGGTTGAGTATGTCGGCAGCCCAGTCCCAACCCGCCCTCTATCTCTCCAAGGTCGAGCGCCGCTATCCGCAGGGAGACAGCTTCCTCGAGGTACTGCGCGGCGCCGATCTTGCAATCTGGCCGGGCGAGATCGTGGCCCTCATCGCGCCCTCAGGAACGGGGAAGTCGACCCTCCTTCACCTGGCTGGCCTGCTCGAAAAGCCGGATGGCGGCGAGGTTTTCGTGGGTTCGAAGCCGACAGCCTCCATGAACGACCAGGAGCGCACGCGCGTCCGGCGGGAGGAGCTCGGCTTCGTCTACCAGTTCCACCATCTCCTGCCGGAGTTCTCGGCCCTTGAGAACGTGGTGATTCCACAACTCATCCGCGGCCTACCGAGAGCGGAAGCCCAGGACCGCGGAGCCCAGCTGCTGACGTTCCTGGGTCTCGGCAAACGTCTCGATCACCGTCCCGGGGAGCTGTCCGGCGGTGAGCAGCAGCGCGTTGCGATCGCGCGGGCGGTGGCCAACGCTCCCCGGCTGCTTCTCGCCGACGAGCCGACCGGCAACCTCGATCCCAATACGGCCGATCGGGTGTTCCAGACCCTGGTGGCGATCGTCCGAGCGTCCAAGCTCGCGGCCCTGATCGCCACGCACAACATGGAACTCGCGGCTCGGATGGACCGGCGCGTGACGATCCGCGACGGTCTGATCGTTCAGCTGCCGTAAGAGATCACTCTTCCACGTGAGATCGGCTGTGACGACACGGTCGGCGGCAAATGATGCCTGCTGTCGCCTTTAATGTTTTGTTGACTCCGTCCCATGCCTGAGCTTCGCACGGGCTTTACACAGAACATCCAATGAACAAAAATGAACATATTGGGAACACGGAGATCAAACCATGCTTCGCTTCATCCTCGAGACCACCGCCGAAATCGCTTCCCTGGCCATGTTCGGGTCTGCCGTGGCAATCTGGGCTCTGGTCCTTTCTCCCATCGCTTGATACCGGGATCCACAAGAACCCACCGGGATTCACAGGAACATAGTCCTCGAAACCGGTGATTGGACTCCGTTAACATAGAATCGTGCAACTATGCGTGCCATTCGATGAGTAGAGTTTATGGCGCGCATTCTTCACGATATCGGTTTCGTCCATCTGCATGTCCATTCCTCATACTCCCTGCTCGAGGGGGCGCTGAAGGTCGCGCAACTCGCTAAACTCGCCGCCGCCGACAAGCAGCCGGCGCTCGCGCTCACCGACACCAACAATCTCTTCGGGGCCCTCGAGTTCTCCGAGAAGCTCGCAGGCTCCGGGATCCAGCCGATCGCAGGCGTACAGCTCTCCGTCTGCTTCGAGGAGCCGGATCCCGTCGCCCGCGTGGTGCCGCAGCCATCCAACATTGTGCTGCTTGCGCAGACGGAGGAGGGATATCGCAACCTCATGCGTCTCGTGAGCCACGCCTATTTCGGCGTGCCGCTGGGTGAGGACCCGCGGGTGATGGCGCCCGCGCTCTCGGCGCATAGCGAGGGATTGATCGCCCTGACGGGCGGATTCTCGGGCCCGCTCGATTGCGCGCTGCGCAACGGGGGCCGCCAAGACTTCGCGCAGGCGCGTCTCGACATGCTGAAAGGCGCATTCGGTCATCAGCTGTATGTCGAGATCCAGCGTCATGGGCTGGACGACGAGCGTGTAATCGAGAACGAGCTGCTGGCGTTGGCGGACCGGAATGGCCTGCCCATCGTCGCGGCGAACGAGCCCTTCTTCTCGTCCGCGAAGGACTACGAGGCGCACGATGCGCTGCTCGCCATTGCGGAAGGGCAGATCGTCTCGAACCCCAATCGGCGCCGCCTCTCCCCAGAGCATCACTTCAAGACCCGCCAGCAGATGATGGAGCTGTTCGCGGATCTGCCGGATGCGCTCCAGGCGAGCGTCGAGATCGCCATGCGATGCGCCACGCGGGTGCGGACACGCAAGCCCATCCTGCCGAATTTCGGCACCGGCCCAGACGCCGCCGCCCTCGACGAAGGCGAGGAACTCAAGCGACAGGCCGAGGAGGGACTCGAGAAGCGCCTCGCGGCGCATGGACCTGCGCCGGGTCTGACCGAGCAGGATTACCGGGACCGGCTTGCCTACGAGATCGGCATCATCCGGAACATGAAGTTCCCGGGGTACTTCCTGATCGTGTCCGACTTCATCAAATGGGCGAAGGATCATAACATTCCCGTCGGACCGGGCCGTGGTTCGGGTGCAGGCTCCCTCGTGGCCTACGCGCTCACCATCACCGATCTCGATCCCCTGCGGTTTGCGCTGCTGTTCGAGCGCTTCCTCAACCCGGAGCGCGTCTCGATGCCGGACTTCGACATCGATTTCTGCGTGGAAGGGCGCGAGCGCGTCATCGAATATGTGCAGCAGCGCTACGGTGAGGAGCAGGTCGCGCAGATCATCACGTTCGGTACGCTGCTCGCCCGCGGCGTGATGCGCGACGTCGGCCGCGTGCTTGAAATGCCCTATGGTCAGGTGGACAAGCTCACGAAGCTGGTGCCGCAGAACCCGGCCAATCCGGTCACTCTCGCGCAAGCGATCGAGGGCGAGCCGAAGCTTCAGGCCGCCATCGACGAGGAGCCCGTCGTCAAGCGCATGCTCGACATCGCGCAAAAACTCGAAGGCCTCCACCGTCACGCCTCGACCCATGCCGCCGGCGTGGTGATCGGCGACCGTCCGCTGCAGGAATTGGTTCCACTGTACCGAGACCCGAAGACCGGCATGCGGGTGACCCAGTTCAACATGAAATGGGTCGAGCAAGCAGGCCTCGTGAAGTTCGACTTCCTCGGGCTCAAGACCCTCACCGTGCTGCGCACCGCTGTCGATCTCATTCGACGAAAGGGAGTCGAAGTCGACCTCTCGGCCCTGCCGCTGGATGACCGCAAGACCTACGAGATGCTTCAGCGCGGCGAGACGGTCGGGGTGTTCCAGGTGGAATCGGCGGGCATGCGCAAGGCCCTCGTCGAGATGGAGACCGACCGCTTCGAGGACATCATCGCCCTCGTGGCGCTCTATCGCCCGGGCCCGATGGCGAACATCCCGGTCTACTGCGCGCGCAAACTCGGCAAGGACGAGCACAACAAAAGGGACTGGTATCCGCACGACAAGCTGGAGCCGATCCTGCGTGAGACCTTCGGCATCATCGTCTATCAGGAGCAGGTGATGGAGGTGGCGAAAGTCCTCTCCGGTTACTCGCTCGGCGACGCCGATCTTCTGCGCCGCGCCATGGGTAAGAAGATCAAGGCGGAAATGGACGCGCAGCGCGAGCGCTTCGTGTCCGGCGCGAAGGAGGGCGGGCTCGACAAGGCCAAGGCCAACGAGATCTTCGACCTGCTCGCCAAGTTCGCGGATTACGGCTTCAACAAGAGCCACGCCGCCGCCTATGCTCTCGTGGCGTTCCAGACGGCCTATCTCAAAGCCAATTATGCGGTCGAGTTCCTGGCCGCGTCCATGACGCTCGATCTCGACAATACCGACAAGCTGGCTGAATTCCGCCGCGAAGCCCAGCGCCTCGGATTCAAGGTCATTCCGCCGTCGATCAATCGTTCGGGCGTCGTCTTCGACGTGACTTATGACGAGCAGGGCAGGGGCCAGATTCTGTATGCTCTTGCTGCCGTCAAAGGCGTCGGACGCCAAGCCATCGAGAGCGTCGTCGAGGCGCGAGGGAACAAGCCGTTCAAGGACCTGGCCGACTTCGCCCGGCGCATCAACCCGCGCATGATCAACAAGCGCACGCTCGAGAACCTGATCGCAGCCGGCGCCTTCGACGAACTGGAGCCCGACCGGGCGAAGGCCTGCGCATCGATCGATGCCATGATGAGCCTCGCCCAGCAATCCCACGAGGCGGCCAACGGCGGCATGATGGACATGTTCGGCGGCGTTGCGTCGGCGGATGTGCAGTTGCGTATCGGACCCTACGAGCCGTGGCCCGCCGCCGAGAGGCTGCAGCGGGAATACGACGCCGTCGGGTTCTTTCTCTCAGGCCATCCTCTCGACGAGTACGGCGACCTCCTCAAGAAGCTGCGTGTGCAGACCTGGGTCGAGTTCTGCCGCTCGGTCAAGGCAGGCAACTCCGTGGGCCGGGTCGCGGCCACCGTTCTCGACAGGCAGGAGCGCCGCACCAAGACCGGCAACAAAATGGGCATCCTCGTGCTGTCGGATCAGACCGGGCAATTCGAAGCCATCATCTTTTCCGAAGGCCTGCAACGTCTCCGCGACGTGCTTGAACCGGGCTCCGCCGTGGTTCTGATGCTTCAGGCCGGCCTCGAAGGCGAAGAGGTGAGGGCGCGGATCGGCATGGCCGAGCCGTTGGATGAAGCCGTTGCCAAACACCAGAAGAGCATGCGCATCTTCCTGCGCGACGAACGTCCTATTCCGAGCGTCTTCGAGCGGCTCAAGGTTCGGGGCGAAGGGGAGGTTTCCCTCGTGCTCATCCTCGACGATGGAGATCGGGAGGTCGAGGTCAAGCTCCCCGGCAAGTACATGGCCAGCCCCCAGGTCGCTGGGGCGCTCAGGGCGGTCCCGGGCGTGGTGGACGTGCACATGAACTGATCCGGTCGCGGGGGCACCCCAGGAAGGGAATGAGCCGCCGGCTCATCGATCAACCCATGGACGAGAAGCTTTCCGCTGTTAGCATTACGGTCGAGCCCGACCCGGACGCATTCGCCGGCGAGATCGAGGAGCGCCTCCTGTCTTCTCTGAGGCAGAACCAACCGGCCAGCGATTACGCACCTTTTGGGATTCTGGCTCATGGCCGAGACGGCGCGATCGTCGGCGGACTGGTCGGCGGGACCTCCTATGGATGGCTCGTGATCAAGGTCCTCTGGGTGGCGGAAGATCTGCGCAGCCACGGCCTCGGCACCCGAATCATGACCCTCGCCGAGGAGACCGTCGCTCGGCAGGGCTGCCACGGAGCCTGGCTGGACACCTCCAGCCGAAGGGCGAAGAGCTTCTACGAGAAGCTCGGCTATGAACTCTTCGCAACCTTGGATAATCAGGACGGGGAGCGGCCCCGGGGCCATGCCCGCTTCTTCCTGCGCCGGCGTTTTCCAGCCGTCCCCGCCTGACGAGACCCGTTCCACCGGGCCATCATCCTTTGGCTTGCATTTCCGAGCCTTTACCCCTATATGCGCGCCTATCCCACACGCGGAATCCACCTCATAAGCCCATGAGGTATCCCGGTGGCCGGTTCGAACCGGTCCACTGTTCCGCGGAGGCTTAACCGGAGAATACACGATGGCGCTTCCCGATTTCTCGATGCGCAGCCTGCTTGAGGCTGGCGCACACTTTGGCCACCAGGCTCACCGTTGGAACCCGAAGATGGGTCAGTACATCTTCGGCACCCGTAACAACATCCACATCATCGACCTCGCTCAGACGGTCCCGATGCTGCACCGGGCCCTTCAGGCCGTCAGCGACACGGTTGCCAAGGGCGGCCGGGTGCTCTTCGTCGGCACCAAGCGCCAGGCTTCCGATGCGGTTGCCGATGCGGCCAAGCGGTCGGCCCAGTACTACGTCAACTCCCGCTGGCTCGGCGGCATGCTGACGAACTGGAAGACGATTTCCGGCTCGATCCAGCGCCTGCGCAAGGTCGACGAGATCCTCGCCGGCGGTGGCCAGGGTCTCACGAAGAAAGAGCGCCTTATGCTCGCTCGCGAGAAGGAGAAGCTCGAGCGTGCTCTCGGCGGCATCAAGGACATGGGCGGCACGCCCGACCTGATCTTCGTCATCGACACCAACAAGGAGCAGCTGGCGATCCAGGAGGCCAAGCGCCTCGGCATCCCGGTGGCTGCCATCGTCGACACGAACTGCGATCCGGACGGCATCACCTTCCCGGTTCCGGCCAATGACGACGCCGGTCGCGCGATCTCGCTCTACTGCGATCTGGTCGCTCGCGCGGCTCTCGACGGAATCTCCCGTGGCGCCGGCGCCATGGGCATCGATATCGGCGAGTCCGAGAACCCGATGGCCGAGGAGCTCCCGGCGAACGACACGTCTGTCGCCGCTTACGAGGGCGAGCAGTTCGAACGCCTCGCGGCTCCCCGCGGCGCACCCGACGATCTGACCAAGCTGAACGGCGTTGGTCCGCAGCTCGAGAAGAAGCTCAACGAGGCCGGCATCTTCCACTATTGGCAGCTGGCCGCCATGCAGTCGGGCGATGTCGCCCAGCTCGACAAGGACCTGAAGCTGAACGGCCGCCTGGAGCGTGACGGCTGGATCAACCAGGCCCGCTCGATGATCGAAGCCGCTGCTGCGTAAGCCTTACGGCGCCGCAACATGCAGCGCCGCTTGAACGATTGACCGAGCCCGGCGTTCCACGAGCGCCGGGCTCCCTCTATGCATGAACCTTTGAAAGGAATAGCCATGGCGAACATTACCGCTGCGATGGTGAAGGAGCTGCGCGACACGACCAGCGCCGGCATGATGGACTGCAAGGCCGCGCTTGCCGAAACGAACGGCGACATGGAGGCCGCGATCGATTGGCTCCGCAAGAAGGGTCTCTCGAAGGCTGCCAAGAAGGCCGGCCGCGTTGCGGCCGAGGGCCTCGTGGCTGTCGAATCCTCCGGTCACACTGCGACGATCCTCGAGGTCAATTCCGAGACCGACTTCGTCGCCCGCAACGACCAGTTCCAGGCCTTCGTTCGCGAAGCTGCCAAGATCGGGCTCATGGGCAACGGCACCATCGAGTCTCTCGAGGCCGCTCACTTCCCCGGCTCGCAGACGACGGTAAAGGATCGGCTGCAGGAGCTCATCGCCACCATCGGCGAGAACATGACCCTGCGCCGGATCGCCAAGCTCGAGGTCTCGACGGGCGTGATCGCATCCTATGTCCATAACGCGGTGACCGAAGGCCTCGGCAAGATTGGCGTTCTCGTGGCGCTCGAATCCGAAGGCGACGTGACTGTCCTCGGAACCCTCGGCCGTCAGATCGCCATGCACGTGGCCGCCACCAGCCCGGTGGCGCTGGATGCCTCCGGCGTTGACCAGACGACGATCGAGCGCGAGAGCGCCATCCTGCGCGACAAGAACGCCGGCAAGCCGGACCACGTCATGCAGAAGATCATCGAGAGCGGCCTGAAGAGCTACTTCAAGGAGGTCACCCTTCTGGAGCAGCCTTTTGTTCACGATCCCTCGAAGACCGTGACCCAGGTCCTCAAGGAGGCCGAGTCGAAGGCCGGCAAGCCGGTGACCCTCAAGGCGTTCGTCCGCTATGCCCTCGGCGAGGGCATCGAGAAGGAAGAGGCCCCTGACTTCGCGGCTGAAGTGGCCGCCCAGGCCGGCCTTAAGGCCTAAATCGAACCTGAGTAAAACGGCGGCTCTTCAGCCGCCGTTTTCATGAGAGGCTCGAAAAGAAAGGTCTGACGATGGCAACGTTCCGGCGCATCCTTGTGAAGCTTTCCGGTGAGGCCCTGATGGCACCCGATGGCTACTGGCTCGATTCTCAGATCCTGTCCTCCCTGGCAGAGGATCTGGCCCAGGCCACCCGCGCCGGCTTCGAGATCGCCGTCGTCATCGGCGGCGGCAATATCATCCGCGGCGCCCGCATGAGTGCCGCCGGCTGGATCGACCGGCCCACGGCCGACTCCATGGGCATGCTCGGCACCGTCATGAACTCCCTTGCCATCGAAACGGCCCTGAACGCGGCCGGCGTTCCGGCCAGGACCATGTCGGCAGTATCCATGCCGACGATCTGCGAAACCTACGCCCGTCAGCCGGCGCTGCACCACCTCGACAAGGGGCAGGTGGTGGTTCTGGCTGGCGGCACCGGCAACCCGTTCTTCACCACCGACACCGCTGCCGTCCTGCGTGCCGCCGAGCTTCGTTGCGACGCGGTTCTGAAGGCGACCCAGGTTGATGGCGTCTACTCGGCGGATCCGAAAAAGCACCCCGATGCGGTCCGATTCGACCGCCTGACCCACGACGAGGCCATCGCCAAGGACTTGAAGGTCATGGACACGGCGGCCTTCGCCCTGGCGCGCGAGAGCAGGCTTTCGATCATCGTGGGCTCTGTACACGCCCCGAGTTCGGTGACAGCGCTTCTTCAGGGGAAAGTGCCGTCCACCGTGGTCGCCCCTTGATGCAAGGGCCTTGATGCTGGACCCTGGGAAGCGTAAGCCCGTTTAAATAGTTCGCGTAAGGACAAAATCTGATGGCCACGACCTTTGATCTCGCCGATGTGAAGCGCCGCATGCAGGGCGCCATCAACGCTTTCAAGAACGACCTGGCTAGCCTGCGCACCGGGCGCGCCTCGCCGAACCTCCTCGATCCCATCCAGATCGACGCCTACGGCTCCCTGATGCCGATCACCCAGGTTGCCACCGTCAACGTGCCTGAGCCGCGCCTGCTGAGCGTTCAGGTCTGGGACCGCGGCATGGTGGCGGCCGTCGAGAAGGCGATCCGGGAATCGGATCTCGGGCTCAATCCGCAGACGGAAGGGCAGGTGATCCGCCTTCGCATTCCCGAGATGAACGAGCAGCGCCGCAAAGAGATGGTCAAGGTGGCCCACAAATACGCCGAGGAGGCCCGTGTCGCTGTTCGACACGTCCGGCGCGATGGCCTCGACCTGCTCAAGAAGCTTGAGAAGGACAGCGCGATCAGCGAGGATGACGGCAAGCGTCATGCTGACCAGGTTCAGAAGGCAACCGACCAGTTCGTGGCCGAGATCGACAGCCTTCTCGTGACCAAGGAAAAGGAAATCATGCACGTCTGACAGACAGGCGCGCATTGGGACGGAAATATGAGCGGCGAAGCCAAAAAGTCGGCCCCGAGCTTTGCCTGCAAGCAAGCAGGCGAGGGGATGCCGACCCATGTTGCCATCATCATGGATGGAAACGGCCGGTGGGCCGCTCAGAGAGGGCTGCCCCGGTTCGAAGGGCATCGCAAGGGGATCGACGCGATCCGCCGGGCGGTCAGAACCGCGACGGATCTCGGCATCCGCTACCTCACCGTCTACAGCTTCTCGGCGGAGAATTGGCGCAGACCTGCCGATGAGGTCTCGTATCTCATGGGGCTGCTCAAGCGCTTCGTACGCCACGACCTCGCCGAGTTGCATGCCAACAACATCCGCGTTCGCATCATCGGCGAGCGCGAAGGTCTGCCGTCCGATATCCGCATGCTCCTCGACGAAGCGGAGCAACTCACCCGCTCGAATTCGGGCCTGACCCTCGTCATTGCCTTCAATTACGGCGGCCGCCAGGAGATCGTGAGTGCCATACGGGCTCTCGCCGTCAAGGTGAAGGAGGGAGCACTCGACCCGGCCGACATCGATATGGATGCGGTCGGAGCGACCCTCGACACCCATGGCATTCCCGACCCGGATCTCGTCATTCGGACTTCGGGGGAGCAGCGGGTGTCGAATTTTCTCACCTGGCAGACCGCTTATTCCGAGTTCGTCTTCCTGCCCTGCTTCTGGCCGGACTTCGACGAGACGGCATTCCAGAGCGCGATCGACGAGTACTACAGGCGCGATCGCCGTTTCGGCGGTTTGAGCGCGCGGGCAGGCTGACGATGGTCGCAGACCAGGGCTCGTCCTTGCCGACCCGTCCAAAATCCACCTCGTCCAGGGAACTGACGACGCGGGTACTATCCGCCATCGTCATGATTGCAGCCGCCCTGCTGACGGCCTACTGGGGCGGTTGGCCCTTCGCCCTATTCTGGCTCGCAGCCGGTACTGCCGTGATGGTGGAATGGACCCGGATGACGGGCGCCGAGCCACGCCCCCTGGTGCAGAGTATCCTTGCGGTCGGGCTTGCCGTTCTGACCGTCCTTTTCCTGACGGAGGCACGCTTCGGCCTGTTCCTGTTGGCAGGGCTCGTCTTCCTTGTGACGGGCACCTTTGCAACCGGGGGAGGCGCCAACAGGATCTGGTCGGCGTCGGGCTTCCTTTATGCGTCCTTGATCGTTCTTGTCCCGCCGATCGTGCGCGACCATGTCGAACTCGGAATTCTAGGCCTGCTGTGGATGTTCGCCGTCGTATGGGCAACCGACATCGCGGCCTATTTCACCGGCCGAACCTTCGGGGGCCCGAAGCTCTGTCCGCCCATCAGTCCGAAGAAGACATGGTCCGGCTTTGTCGGAGGCGTCGTCGCTGCGGCCCTGTGCGGCGTATTGGTCGCCTGGACCGGCGAGGCCTATGGCCACAGCCTGCCACTAGGCCTTCCGGCGATCGCCATTTTGTCCGTGGTCGCATCGGTCGCAAGCCAGATCGGAGATCTCGGCGAGTCGGCTCTGAAGCGCCATTGCAACGTCAAGGACTCGAGCCATCTCATCCCAGGGCACGGCGGTGTCATGGATCGCCTTGATGGCTTTTGGGCCGTCTGCCTAATCGTCGGGGCGATCCTGCTGACGATTCATTTCACTCCATAGGCGCCAATGACCCGCTCCATCACGATTCTCGGTGCGACCGGCTCGATTGGCCGCTCGACGTCCGGCGTCATCCAGGCTCACCGGGAGGAGTTTCGTGTCGAAGCTGTTGTCGGGGGACGCAATGCCACCGCTTTGGCGAAGATCGCCCAGGACCTCGGAGCAAAATTCGCCGCCCTGGCCGACGAGGGGGCCGGAGAGGCGTTGAGTCTGGCTCTATCGGGAAGCGGAATCAGGGGAGGCGCTGGGCACGCCGCCGTTCTGGAGGCCGTGGATCGCGATGCCGACATCGTGCTGGCCGCCATCAGCGGAACAGCCGGCCTGGCCCCCACTCATGCCGCGCTGAAGCCTGGCCGGCGGATTGCCCTCGCCAACAAGGAAAGCCTCGTCTGCGCCGGCGGTGTCTTCATGGCCGACGCCCGCCGCCTCGGGGTCCAGGTCATGCCAGTGGATTCCGAGCATAACGCACTGGATCATGCCCTTGCAGCGGGCTCGGACCGGGATGTGGAAAAGGCCGTGATAACCGCCTCGGGAGGCCCCTTCCGCACTTGGACCAAAGAGCGGATTGCAAGAGCCGATGCACGGGAGGCTTCCGCTCATCCTGTCTGGTCAATGGGCTCGAAGATCAACATCGATTCCTCGACCTTGATGAACAAAGGGCTTGAACTGATCGAGGCTCATCACCTGTTCGACCTCGAGCCCGAGCGGTTGGACGTGCTGGTACACCCGGAAGCCATCGTGCACGGTCTCGTCCAGTGGAGCGACGGTGCCGTAACGGCAGGCCTCGCCTTGCCGGACATGAAGGTTCCGATCGCCAATGCGCTTCGGAATCAGAACCGCCTGAAGATGGACTTGCCTCGTCTCGATCTTGCCGCGATTGGTCGATTAAGCTTCGAGCAGCCTGACGAAGGGCGCTTTCCATGCCTATCTCTGGCGAAGGCTGCACTCAGGACCGGAGGGGCCATGCCCACGATCCTGAATGCAGCCAATGAGATCGCGGTCGAGGCCTTTATCGCGGATGCAATCGGATTTTACGATATTTCAGAGCTTGTTGAGAGAGTTTGCTCAACTTTCTTCGGAAGAAATATCGCGGCGCCGTCGACAGTGGCGGATGCATTGAGGATCGACCAGGAAGCGCGCCAGGCGGCACGGCAGCTTCTGCCGACCCTGACCGGAACGGCGCGGCTCTAAGGAGCCCGAAGGGGATAATGATGGACTTTTTTTCAACGATCGGCGGTGCGACAGGCTCTCTGTTCCTGACGCTGGTCTCCTTTCTCGTGGTTCTCACGGTGGTCGTGTTCATCCACGAGTTCGGCCATTTCTGGGTGGGGCGGCTCTGTGGCGTCGGAGTGACGGCCTTTTCGATCGGCTTCGGCCGTGAGTTGATCGGCTGGACCGATAAAAAGGGGACCCGCTGGAAGATCTCGGCGATTCCCCTCGGAGGCTACGTCAAGTTCGTTGGCGACCTCAACGCGGCCAGCGTTCCCGACCAGGATCAGCTCGACCGGATGCCCCTGGAGCAGCGGGCCATCAGTTTTCCCCACCAAAGTGTGGCCAAGCGCGCGGCGATCGTCGCGGCTGGTCCCATCGCGAATTTCATCCTGGCCATCGCCATCTTCGCGGGCTTCAACTACTTCAACGGCCGTCAGGTGCTGGAGCCGAGAATCGAGGCGGTCCAGCCGGGAAGCGCGGCCGAAAAGGCAGGCTTCCAGCCCAAGGACCTGATCCTGACGGTTGACGGTCGACAGATTCAGACCTTCGCCGACATGCAGCTCATCGTCAGCTCCAGTGCAGGGGAGCCCCTCGAATTCACGATCGATCGAAACGGGCAGACGGTCGCTTTGACGGCCACTCCGAACTTCGTCGAGAGAACCAGCCCGTTCGGAAAGCAGCGTATCGGGCTCCTGGGAGTCGAAGCTTCCAGGGATCCGTCGGCGATCAAGCGCCTCACTTATTCCCCTTGGGGCGCCGTCAAGGCCGCGGTGGTGGAGACCTGGAACCTCGTCGAGCGGACCCTGAACTTCATCCGCCGCCTGGTGATGGGCTGGGAATCGGCCGACCAGCTCTCCGGGCCCATTGGGATCGCTCGGGCGTCGGGCACGGCCTTCGATGTTGGCGGCGTCTATAGTCTCGTCAGCCTGATCGGCTTCATGTCTGTTTCGATCGGACTCATTAACCTTTTTCCCATTCCGCTGCTGGATGGCGGCCATCTTCTGTTCTATGCCATTGAGGCGGCGCGGGGCCGTCCCCTTAGCGAGAAAGCCCAGGAAATCGGGTTCAGGATAGGGTTTGCCCTGGTGGCGATGCTGATGCTGTTCGCCACTTGGAATGATCTTGTTCACCTTGGCAGCAGTTTTCTGGGCCAGGGATCGTGACAAGGACGCCACGCTCTTCAAAAATTGGTACTCTGTTGTGGATGTGCCGTTTGCAATAGCGGCGAAAGTTTGTACAAGCGGTCCACACGGATAAGGTTGGGGGCACTCGTCTCCGACCGGCGGGATCTTCCTCGCCAAGGACAGAATATAAAGAACGGGCCAGTTGATGATGTCGACGACCAAGCCTCGCCGGAAGAAGCCGGCCACTACCGCCATTGTCGCGATCAGCGCGCTGATGGCAGGGATTACTGCCGCGGAGAGCGCCTTCGCCCAGCAGGTGGCCCCGGGGAACCGCCGCGCTTCCGCTGCACAGGGTCCTATTGTCAACCGCGTCGTGGTCGAAGGAAATAAGAAGGTCGAGAAGGCCCTTCTTGAGGAACAGCTTCAGGCCCGCGCCCGCGCTCCCTACAATCAGGCTGCCGTGGACGCCGACGTTCAGCGGATCCTCGAGGTTTATCGCCGTTCCGGACGTGGTCTCGCCCAGGTGACCCCTCGTCTGGTGGACCTGCCCAACGGGACCGTCGACGTGGTCTACACCATCAACGAGGGTGACAAGACCGGCGTGAAGGAGATCCGCTTCGTTGGGAACGGCCAGGTGTCGTCCAGCCGCCTGCGCGGCCTCATGCAGACGACGGAGACGAACCTCCTCAGCTTCCTGAAGAGCTCGGACGTCTACGATCCCGATCGGCTCTCCACAGATCTGGACCTCATCCGCCGGTACTATCTCAAGAACGGCTATGCCGACTATCGCCTCGTCTCGAGCGATGTGGCCTTCGACCCCAACGGGGGCGGCTACGTCATCACGATTACGGTGGACGAGGGCGAGCAGTACCGATTTGGCAGCGTGAACGTGGATCCCCGCATCGCCGGTGTGGATCCGGGTGCTGTACGCCGGGACATCTCGACCTCTGAAGGCTCGGTCTACAACGCCGAAGCGGTCGAACGGTCGGTTCAGGCGCTGACTAGCAACGTTGGCCGTCAGGGCAATCCCTTCGCCCAGGTGCGTCCGGTCGGTACGCGTGATCCCTCCACCCGCACGGTCAATCTGACCTATGTGGTCGAGGAAGGTCCGCGGATCTACATCGAGCGCATCAACGTGCGCGGCAACAGCCGCACCCGCGACTACGTCATTCGTCGCGAGTTCGAGCTGGGCGAGGGCGATGCCTACAACCAGATTCTGGTCGACCGGGCCGAGCGCCGGCTGAACAATCTCGGCTACTTCAAGCGCGTTCGCATCTCCAACGAGCCCGGCTCTTCGGCCGACCGTGTGGTCGTGAACGTGGATGTCGAGGATCAGTCCACCGGCTCGTTCGCGATCTCGGGCGGCTATTCGACAGCCGACGGATTCATCGGCGAAGTCTCGGTCACCGAGACCAACTTCCTGGGCCGCGGCCAGTTCGTCCGTCTCGCCGGGCAGCTCGGCCAGCGCGCTTATGGCGTCGACTTCTCGTTCACCGAGCCGTACTTCCTCGGCTACCGGATGTCGGCCGGTATCGACCTGTTCTCGAAGTTCAGTGATCAGACCCGGTACTCCCGTTACGAGAACCGCATGACCGGCGGTACGCTTCGTCTCGGGCTTCCGATGACGGAAGAGTTCACGATCACGGCGCGCTACTCGCTGTATCAACAGACCCTGGACATCCCGAACGACACCGATCAGCCTTATAACGACTGCTCGATCCCGATCCCAGGATATACTGTTACCAACGCCGATGGAACGCCGAACCGGCAGTTCTGCGAAGGCAACGGCGAAGCCTCTCTGGCGATCAAGGAATCGCAGGGTGACACGATTACCTCGCTGGTTGGTCTGACCTACAACTACAATACGCTCGACAACATTCGCGAGCCTCGGAACGGCTTCTATGCCGAACTGAAGACAGACGTTGCTGGTCTCGGAGGCGACTCGCATTACTTCCGCGTCACGGGCGACGCGCGCTACTATCGCGAGCTGTTCGAGGATGTGGTGGGTATCGCCCGTATTCAGGGTGGCCACATCATGGGCTTCGGCGATAACGGCGCCGAATTCGCACAGGGCGGCGATCTGCGCATCATCGACCACTTCTTCATGGGCCCGTCGCTGGTCCGCGGCTTCGCGCCCAACGGCATCGGCCCGCGGGACATTTCGAGCCTCGACAGCCGGGCCAACGCCATCGGCGGCACCACTTACTTCGGCGGCACGCTCGAAGTGCAGTTCCCGATCTGGGGCCTGCCCCGCGAACTGGGCCTGAAGGGTGCGGTCTTCGCCGATGCTGGTACCCTCTACGGCTACGATGGTCCGACCACCTTCGACGTGAACGGCAACAACTTCATCGACGGCTACTCCGGAACCTGCACGCGCAACGCTAGTGCGACCACGACGCAGGAATGCATCGAGGTTCTCGACAGCAAGAAGATCCGCTCCGCCGTTGGTGCGTCGATCCTGTGGTCCTCGCCGCTGGGCCCGATCCGCTTCGATTACGCGTTCGCGCTCTCGAAGGAAGAGGGTGTGATCAGGGATGGCGTGCGCGTCGGTGCAGACCGTACCCAGGCCTTCCGCTTCACGGGCGGCACGCGCTTCTAATCGGGGAGGGCGCCCGCGGGCGCCCTCGCTTATGGTACATGACAGAATCCAATTTCTTCCCGCAAAGCCAGACGTTGACCCTGCGTCAGGTGGCGGAAATGGCGAACGCAACGCTCCCCGACGGTACCGACGGGGAGTTTTTGCTTAAGGGCGTCGCCCCTCTCGAGAGCGCTGAGCCCGGCGATCTCGCCTATATGGACAATCCTGCCTATGTTGGAGCCCTGGCGACCACGCGGGCCCGTGCATGCCTCGTGACACCACGCTATGCCGCGAAGGTCCCGTCCGGCACGATCGGCATCGTGACTCCCCAGGCCTACCGGGTTTTCGCGCAGGTTCTCGGGATCCTGTTCCCCTCCGCCATGCGGCCGGAATCCGCCTTTGCGTCCACCGGGATCTCACCCGGCTCCTTCGTTCATCCATCCGCACGACTGGAGCATGGAGTCAGGGTTGATCCCGGCGCCGTCATCGGGCCTCACGCCGAAATCGGGTCTGGCACTCTCGTCGGCGCTCATTCCGTCGTCGGTCCGCAGGTGAAGATCGGGCGCGACTGCTCGATCGCGGCCAACGTGACGGTGTCCCATGCCTTCATCGGCAACCGCGTCATCCTTCATCCGGGCGTCCGGATCGGGCAGGACGGGTTCGGCTTTGCCATGGGACCTCAGGGCCACCTCAAGGTTCCGCAGGTCGGCCGCGTCATCATTCAGGACGACGTGGAGATCGGCGCGAACACCACCGTCGACAGGGGCGCTAGCCGCGACACCGTGATCGGCGAGGGCACGAAGATCGATAACCTGGTCCAGATTGCACACAACGTGGTGATCGGCCGCCATTGCGTGATCGTCGCGCAGGTCGGCATCGCCGGGTCCACGACCATCGAGGATTACGTGGCTCTCGGCGGGCAGGTCGCCGTCAAGGGGCACGTCCGGATCGGCATGGGAGCCCAGATTGCAGCGACCAGCGGGGTCAACGGCGATGTCCCCCCTGGCGCTCGCTGGGGCGGCATACCGGCCCGGCCGATGCGCGAGTGGTTCCGTGAGATCACAGCCCTGAAAAAGCTTGCATCCCAGGGCGATTCCGCCAAAGACGACGACGCGTCTTCATAACGTTCGTTGAAGACACTCACTACCGCCGGGAGTTCACGTCATGTCCGAAGCGCCCACCACGCTTCAAACCGCCGATATCATGGAGATTCTGGAGCTCCTGCCGCACCGGTATCCATTCCTCCTGGTCGACAAGATCATCGAGATCGACGGCGACAGGTCGTGCATCGGCATCAAGAACGTCACCTTCAATGAGCCACAATTCACGGGCCATTTTCCGTCTCGGCCGATTTTTCCCGGCGTTTTCCTGATCGAGGCCATGGCCCAGACGGCTGGTGCCATCTGCGTCAAGGCGAAGATGGCCGAGCAGGCGAAGCCGAAGCAGGTATTTTTCATGACGATCGATAAGGTGAAGTTTCGCCGGCCCGTGGAGCCGGGTGACCGGGTCGAGTTCCACATGCGCAAGCTGAACAACCGACGCAACATGTGGTGGTACAAGGGCGAGGCGAAGGTCGACGGCACTCTCGTGTGCGAGGCCGAGGTCAGTGCCATGCTGGTGCTCGAGTAATGGACGTCTCGATTCATCCGACAGCCGTCATTGAAGATGGAGCCAAGATCGGCCCTGGCGTAAGGATCGGTCCGCTCTGCACGGTCGGGCCAGAGGTCGAGCTGGGCGAAGGCTGTCACCTCATGAGCCATGTGGCTCTGGCCGGCCGGACGACGATCGGCCCGCGGACCCGGATCTTTCCATTCGCCTCCATCGGCCATATCCCTCAGGATCTGAAGTACAAGGGGGAGGCCTCGACCCTCGAAATCGGCGCCGATTGCATGATCCGCGAAGGCGTGACCATGAATCCCGGCACCGAGGGAGGCGGCCTGCGTACGGTGATCGGCGACCGCTGCGCCTTTCTGGCCAATTCTCATGTAGGCCACGACACCAAGGTTGGCAACGACTGCATCCTGTCCAACAACGTGATGCTGGCCGGCCATGTCACGGTCGGTGATTTCGTGATCTTCGGCGGTGGTTCCGCGGTGATCCAGTTCGCCCGCGTGGGCTCTCATGCCTTCGTGGGAGGCATGTCGGGTCTCGAGAACGATCTCATTCCCTATGGCATGGCCATGGGCAACAGGGCGCATCTGGCAGGCCTCAACATCATCGGTCTGCGCCGCCGCGGCTTCACCCGCGAACAGATCCACGACATCCGCCGGGCCTATCGCCTCCTGTTCGCCGATGAGGGCACCCTGGCGGAGCGTGTCGAGGACGTGGCCGGAGAGTTCGACGATCATCCGTTCGTGCACGAGATCCTCGACTTCATCCGCGAGGGCAAGGATCGCGCGATCTGCACGCCGCGGGACCCCGTCAGTTCGTCCGGTTAGTGCATCGTGCGGAAAAGTGATTCCGGCTCTCCGCACCGCATGATGCGTTCGCCGAACAAAGATGCATCGAATGGACCCGCGAAGCGCCAGTCCGCTTCAGGGTTCGATTCTCCCCTTCCTTCGGGCACAATCGCGATCCTCGCCGGGGGCGGGCAGCTTCCCATCCAAGTGGTGGATCATCTCCAGACGATGGGAAAGGATGTCCGTGTGTTGGCCTTCCGCGGCTTTGCGGAATCCGATTTGCGGCGGCGCGCTCATGCCACCGTCGACCTCCTCGATCTGAAGACGATCATGGATACCCTTGAGGGATGGCGACCCGAGGCCGTCTCTCTCGTGGGGGCGGTGCGGCGCCCCGGCTTCTCCGCGCTCCTCAGTGCCTACTCGCTGCTGAGGAACATGAATGAGGTCAGGGAGGTCATCACGCGCGGCGACGACCAGGTCCTGCGTGGAGCCGTAATGCTGCTCGAAGAGCGCGGACACCGTGTGGTCGGCGCCCACGAGCTTGCGCCCGACCTCGTCGCCGCCCGGTCTCTCAGCGGAGCTCGGAGCCCCAGTGCCGACGACCGCGAGGCCATTGGCCTCGGCCTCGACCTCCTCAAATCCCTCTCGGCCTTCGATATCGGCCAGGGCGCGGTCATCGCCCGCAGGCATGTTCTGGCGATCGAAGGACCCGAAGGCACGGATCGGATGATCCGCCGGGTGCTGAAGATGCGCCAGTCCTGGTTCGGCCTTCGGCGCCGGGAGGAGGGAGGGGTCCTGATCAAGGCCGCCAAACGAGGCCAGGATCTCAGGGTCGACATGCCCACCATCGGACCGCGCACGGTCGTTGAGGCAGCAAAGGCCGGGCTTTCCGGTATCGCCATAGGGGCGGGTTCCACTTTCGTGCTGGAGCACGAGAGGACTCTCGCGACCGCCGACAGGCTCGGTCTTTTTCTGATCGCCGTCGACCTGCCCTGGATGGAGGATTCCCGTGGCTGATACGAAGCCGCTGACCATCTGGATCGTCTCCGGTGAGGAATCGGGCGATCAGCTCGGGGCGAAACTGATGCGCTCCCTCAAGGCCAGGCTGGGAAGCGACGGCCTGCTTTTCGGCGGCGTCGGCGGCCACGCCATGGAAAGAGAAGGGCTGAGGAGCCTGTTTCTGCTCGAAGAGATTGCCGTGATGGGGTTCTCCGCCGTCATTGCACGACTTCCTTCGATCCTGAAGCGGATCCGGCTCACGGCCGATGCCATCGTGGCTGCAAAGCCCGATATGCTCGTCATCATCGACAGTCCGGACTTCACCCATCGGGTCGCCAAAGCGGTGAGACGCCGTGCGCCTCACATTCCCATCATCGATTATGTCAGCCCCTCCGTCTGGGCCTGGCGCCCGGGCCGCGCACCGAAGATGCGGGCCTACGTGGATCATCTGCTGGCCCTGCTGCCTTTCGAGCCGGCCGCTCACAAGCGCCTGGGCGGTCCGCCGACCACCTATGTCGGCCATCCGCTGATCGAGCGTCTTGCAGACATCAGGCCGGCGCCCGGCGAGCGCGGCGGCGCTGACGACGAACCCCTCAAGCTGCTCGTCCTGCCGGGGAGCCGGCGCTCGGAGGTCAGCCGCCTCATGGAGCCCTTCGGTGAGGCATTGACCCTCCTCAGAGATCGCTCGCCGCGTCCCTTCGAGGTAACGATCCCGGCCGTCGCCCATGTCGCCCAGGACGTCAAAGCCCGGGCAGAATCCTGGAGCGTGCGACCGCGGATCGTCGAGGGGGAGAGGGCGAAATGGACGGCTTTCCGGGAGGCAGATGCGGCGCTCGCGGCCTCCGGCACCGTGACCCTCGAACTTGGCCTCTCGGGCGTCCCCATGGTGGTGGCCTATCGCGTCTCCAAGATCGAAGAGGTGCTGAAATATCTCATCAAGGCTCCCTCGATTGTGCTGACCAACCTCGTTCTCGGTGAGAACGTCATCCCGGAGCTCATCCAATGGGACTGCACGCCCGAGAAGCTGGCCGATGCGCTTCTTCCTCTTCTTCGTGACTCTCCCGAGCGCCAGCGGCAGCTTGCTGCGTTCGGCAAGCTCGATGAGCTGATGCGGATCGGCGACGAAGTGCCGAGCGAGCGCGCGGCGCGGATAGTGGAAGAGGTGCTGGCATCACACAAGCATGTCTGAAAGGCTTCAGGGATGAACGGTCCTCCGGTCCGCCTCGCGGTCTGGGGTCGGTGATCCGGATCCGGAGAATGCGACGCGTTAAGCGGTCGGGCATGCGCCAGCCCGCATGAGCCTCCAATCGACAAACCTGAGAGACAACAAAAAGGGGCCTTTCGGCCCCTTTTCATGATCAGGATTTGTGCTTGTCTCAGCCGCGCTGGGCGACCGTCACGTAGTCGCGCTCCGTCTCGCCTGTATAGAGCTGGCGCGGACGGCCGATGCGCTGGGACGGATCCTCGATCATCTCGCTCCACTGCGCGATCCAGCCGACAGTACGGGCAAGTGCGAACAGCACCGTGAACATGGAGGTGGGGAAGCCCATCGCCTTCAGGGTGATGCCCGAATAGAAATCGATATTCGGATAGAGCTTCTTCTCGATGAAGTACTCGTCCTTCAGCGCGATCTGCTCGAGTTCGACAGCGACGTCGAGGAGCGGATCGTCCTTGATGCCGAGCTCGTTGAGCACCTCGTGGGTGGTCTTCTGCATGATGCGGGCGCGTGGGTCGTAGTTCTTGTAGACCCGGTGGCCGAAGCCCATCAGGCGGAACGGATCGTTCTTGTCCTTCGCCTTGGCGATGTATTCCGGAATGCGGTCAGGCGTGCCGATCTCCTCCAGCATCTTCAAGGCCGCTTCATTGGCGCCGCCGTGAGCCGGTCCCCACAGGCAGGCGATGCCGGCCGCGATGCAGGCGAACGGATTGGCGCCCGACGAACCGGCGAGGCGCACGGTCGAGGTCGAGGCGTTCTGCTCGTGATCGGCGTGCAGGATGAAGATCCGATCGAGCGCGCGCGAGAGCACCGGATTGACTTTGTACTCCTCGGCAGGCACCGCGAAGCACATGCGCAGGAAGTTGGAGGTGTAGTCCAGCTCGTTCTGCGGATACACGAAGGGCTGGCCGATGGAGTACTTGTACGCCATGGCGGCGAGCGTCGGCATCTTGGCGATCATGCGCATGGACGCGATCATGCGCTGGTGCGGATCCGAGATGTCGGTGGAATCGTGGTAGAAGGCCGACAGGGCGCCCACAGAGGCGACCATGATGGCCATCGGGTGCGCGTCGCGGCGGAAGCCGGTGAAGAACCGGTTCATCTGGTCATGCACCATGGTGTGGCGCGTGACGCGATAGTCGAAATCGGCCTTTTGAGCAGCGGTCGGAAGCTCTCCGTAAAGGAGCAGGTAGCAGGTCTCGAGGAAATCGCCGTGCTCGGCGAGCTGATCGATCGGATAGCCGCGATAGAGCAGGATGCCCTTGTCGCCGTCGATGTAGGTAATCTTCGACTCGGTCGCGGCCGTCGAGGTGAACCCGGGATCGTAGGTGAACATCCCGGTCTGACCGTAGAGTTTCGAAATGTCGATGACGCTCGGGCCGATGGTGCCTTCTTTGACCGGCAGTTCCACGGACTTGTTGTCGACGGTGACGGTGCTGGTGTTGGAACTCATGCGTCGTGGCCCTTTCAAAAAGGAGGCCGGGCAGAACCTAGAGCAACCGGTGGATCGGAGAAGACCTCCGTGGCTGCCCAACCGCGGTTTGCCGGTCGGTCGGTAGGATAATGGCGCCTTCGGTAGCTTATCCGTTGGAACGGAGCAAGCACGTCTAAAGGCGGGATGCCCTTGCTATGCAGCAGGCGCATCCTTGGTTTGGTCTCGAAGACGCAACAGAGTTTCGTCCTTTCCGAGCACCGCCATTACGTCGAAGAGACCAGGCGATGTGGCCCGTCCGGTGAGGGCCGCCCTGAGCGGTTGAGCCACTTGTCCGAGCTTGGCTCCGATGGCCTCCGCGTGCTCGCGTACGACGGCTTCCACGCTTTGAGCCGACCAGTCGGTGACGTGGTCGAGCTTGTCAGCGATCCCAGCGAGACGCGTCGTGCCGTCCGCGAGCAGGCTCGCCGCTTTCTCGTCGAGATGCAGCGGACGCTGCGCATAGAGGTAATACGCGCTGTCGAGCAGCTCCACGAGGGTCTTGGCGCGCTCCTTCAGGCCGGGCATGGCGGCGACAAGCTTCTCGCGCAAAGCCGGCTTGAAGGTGCGTCCAAGATGGTGCTCGTCCTTGTCCAGCTCCGGCAGAAGATCCTCGAGGGCGTGCACCAGCCGCTCGTCGTCCGCCTGGCGCATATAATGTCCGTTGAGGTTCTCCAGCTTGGCGAAATCGAAGCGCGCCGGCGACCGGCCGATGCTGCCGAGATCGAAAGCGTCGATCATCTCCTGAGTGGAGAAGATCTCCTGATCCCCGTGGCTCCAGCCGAGGCGCACAAGATAGTTGCGCAGGGCCTCCGGAAGATAGCCCAGGCTGCGGTAAGCCTCGACGCCGAGGGCGCCGTGCCGCTTCGACAGCTTGGCTCCGTCCGGGCCATGGATGAGCGGAATATGCGCCATCTTCGGCACGTCCCAGCCAAGCGCCTGGTAGATCTGCGTCTGCCGTGCCGCATTGGTCAGGTGGTCGTCGCCGCGGATCACGTGCGTCACGTTCATGTCGTGATCGTCCACCACGACGGCCAGCATATAGGTGGGCGTGCCGTCCGAGCGCAGGAGAACGAGATCGTCGAGATCCTTGTTCTGCCAGACCACGCGGCCCTGCACCTCGTCCTCGACCACCGTCTCGCCCTCGGTCGGCGCCTTGAGGCGAATGACCGGCTTGACCCCCGCCGGCGCCTCTGACGGGTCCCGATCGCGCCAGCGTCCGTCGTAGCGGAGGGGCCGGCCCTCCTTGCGGGCGGTTTCGCGCATCTCCTCCAGCTCCTGCTGGCTCGCATAGCAGTGATAGGCGCGGCCCTGCGCCAGCAGGGTCTCGGCGACCTCCCGATGGCGGGCGGCCCGGGAGAACTGGTAGACCACGTCACCATCCCAGTCGAGGCCAAGCCATTTGAGACCCTCGAGGATCGCCGCGATCGCGGCATCCGTGGAGCGTTCCCGATCCGTATCCTCGATGCGCAGCAACATCTTGCCCCCGTGGCGCTTGGCGTAGAGCCAGTTGAACAGGGCCGTGCGTCCCCCTCCGATATGCAGGAAGCCGGTGGGAGAGGGGGCGAAGCGGGTGACGACGGTCATCGCGGGAAACCTTGACTGGAAAAACTCAATGGGCCGAGCGGCTTGTATCGTCCGCAGCGTCATCCGACTCAATCCACAGGGCGGTTTGGGCCGGAGCGTGCGGTCGTCTAGCATGCAACCGGAGCTGCGTTAAGCCGAAGCCACGATGGAAGACAACCGCGAAATGCCCGACCGGATCCCGCGCCGTGGTGCGCGGGCCGTGGCGCTGCCCCGGCCTTGGGCTTACCCCATCGAATGGCGTCTTCTCGATGGTCGCGGCTGGCTCTCGAAGAGCATCGCTCACGAGATCGACCAGCGGCGGCTCTTTCCTTGGATCCCCGTCTTCTTCGGCGTTGGCATCGCGCTGTTCTTCCAGGCTGATGGCCAGCCGGCCCTGTGGGCTCCGCTCGGCGCAGCTCTATTCTGTGCTGCGGCCGCGATCGCTCTTCGCCGGAAGCCAGCCGCCTTCTGCGCCGTGATCGCGATCATGGCGCTCTTTGCGGGATTCTCGGCCGCGGCCATCCGCATGCGGAACGTGGCTTCCCCGGCGCTCGCCCGCATCGTCGTCACTCCGGTGACGGGCTTCATCGAGGCAATCGAGGATCGACAGGAGGGCAAGCGGCTGCTGCTGCATGTGGTCGAGATGAGGGATGTCCCGGATGCGGAGCGGCCCGAGCGGGTTCGGGTCTCCGTGCGTCTGGGGATCGAACTCTCGCCCGGGCAGCTGATCACCGGCACGGCGCGGCTGCTGCCCCCGCCGCAGCCTGCATGGCCCGGGGGCTATGACTTCGCTCGGGATGCCTATTTCAAGGGGATCGGCGCGGTGGGTTCCATGGTCGGGCAGGTCCGTCCGGACGCTGCGTCACCGGCGCCAACTTGGGCCCTGCGGCTGGCCGCGTATGTCGATGGAGCCCGCAATGCCCTGACCGAGCGGATCGCCACCTCCATCGGGGGAGCGGCCGGAGGCGTCAGCGCCGCGCTGGTGACGGGTAAGCGCGGCCTCATTCCGGAGCAGACCAACGAGATCCTGCGTGGCGCCGGCATCTATCACATCGTGTCGATCTCGGGCCTCCACATGGTGCTGGCTGCAGGGACCTTCTTCTGGCTCGTGCGGGCCCTCCTGGCCCTTGCGCCGAGCCTTGCCCTGCTGTTGCCGGTCAAGAAGTTCGCCGCCGTGGCGGCGATGATCGGGGCCACGATCTACTGCGTCTTCTCAGGCTCTGATGTCGCCACCGAGCGCTCGCTCATCATGACCCTCGTGATGTTCGGGGCGGTTCTGGCGGATCGTCCCGCCTTGAGCATCCGGAACCTGTCGATCTCCGCCCTCGTGGTGCTCGCCCGGGAGCCGGAGGCGTTGCTCGGCCCGAGCTTCCAGATGTCGTTCAGCGCGGTCGCCGCCATGATGGCCCTCGTGCCTCTCATGCACCTGAAGGAGTCAGACGGAAGGGGCTCCGGTATCGTCGCGCGCGTCGCGTCCTGGGTGTCGCGGCCGGCGCTCGGACTTGCGACGACGACCCTGGTGGCCAGCATCGCGACCGCGCCTTTCGCGGCCTATCACTTCCAGAGCCTGAATCCTTACGGTCTCGTCGGCAACGCGCTGGCCCTGCCGCTTGTCTCCCTCGTCGTGATGCCGTCCGCCGTTCTTGGCGTACTGGCCTATCCCTTCGGGCTCGACCGGCCGATCTGGCAGATCATGGGTTTCGCCGTCTCGCAGGTGCTCGACGTATCGGCCTGGGTTGGAAGCTTCAGCGGGTCGACCGTGATCGTTCCGGCCCTCGGCAGTGCCTCTCTCGTTCTTCTGACCGTCGGACTGATCGTGATGACGGTGCCGGCGTCGTCCCTGCGATGGCTTGCGATCGTGCCCGCCGGTGTCGGGCTGGCCTTCGCGGCTACGCCGCATCGCTACGACCTGTTCATCGACCGGGACGGGGCAGGGGCGGCCATTCGCGGCCGGAACGGGCGGCTGACCCTTGTGGGGCGCCCGTCCGACTTCGTCGCCGAGCAATGGCTGCGGGCCGACGGCGACGCGAGGAGCGCCGACGATGCGAGCCTCAGACAGGGTGCAAGATGCGACAAAGCCGGCTGCGTGGTGGCGGCTGACAGCGGACGCTGGATCGCATTCGTCCAGGAAGTCTCGGCATTCGAGGAGGATTGCCGCCGCGCCGCGGTGGTGGTCTCACAGCTCCAGGCGCCGCCAGGCTGCAAGGCGCGCTTCGTCTGGGACGGCAGGGCGTTGAAGGAAAGCGGGGCAACGACGATCCGCTTCACACCCGACGCCATCGAGGTGCGCTCCGTCCGAACAGGAACTCAGATCCGATCCTGGTCGAACAAGGCGCATCCGCTTGAGCCGTCGCCCGCTCGGGAAGGGCTGCGTCGAGCGCAGCCGATCCCCGAGCAGGATCTTCCCGAAGAGGACGTCAGTAGCGGCGAACCAGACTGACGAGCTTACCCTGAATCTTGACCCGGTCGGGGCCGAGCACGCGGGTTTCATAGGCCTGGTTGGCGGCCTCGAGGGCGATGGAGGAACCGCGACGGCGGAAGCGCTTCAAGGTCGCCTCCTCGTCGTCGATGAGGGCCACGATGATGTCGCCCGTATTGGCTGTGTCCTGCCGGCGGATCACCACGAGATCTCCGTCGAGAATGCCGGCTTCCACCATCGAGTCGCCCCGCACTTCCAGAGCGAAGTGATCACCCTGGGCCAGGAAATCACCTGACAGCGTGATGGAATGACTGCGGGTCTGGATGGCCGAGATCGGCACACCGGCGGCGATCCGTCCCATGACGGGGATCGACGTTTCCCGATCCCGGGGATCGGATGCCGGCTGCGGCGCGGCCCTGGCCTTGCCGGCAAGGCCCCCCTCGACGACGCTCGGGGTGAACCGGCGCTGGCTGCCCGCACCGCTGGTGCTCTCCGGCAGCCGGAGCACCTCCAGGGCCCGGGCGCGGTTCGGCAGGCGCCGAATGAAGCCACGCTCCTCGAGCGCCGTAATCAGGCGATGAATGCCCGACTTGGACTTGAGATCGAGCGCATCCTTCATCTCGTCGAAGGACGGCGGAACCCCGGTTTCACGCAGCCGCTCATGAATGAAGCGGAGCAATTCGTGCTGTTTACGCGTCAGCATGGCTGGCCTCTACTGCTCCCGTGCGGAGCGATTCTGAAACAAATCGAGAACAAGGTAGCTGTTCCCGCTGTGTTCCGCAAGCCTGGGTATTCGGAAATCAACAGGAGGTCAGCAAAATCTGTCGAGCCTGATGATCCGGCAGGCCTCTCCGGCCGTGGCCGCAGGCGCATGGGGCGGCCGCACTAGGAGAGCGTCCGAGCGCTCGAGGATGCTCAGCATGGAGGAATCCTGCAGCAGATGCGGGGTTGCGACGGGCAGCATCAAACGCTCGGGCCCCCTCGTCAGCCCGACCGGGACGTCCTGGAGCGAGAGCGATGCGCGCATGTAATCCTGACGCTCGCGATTGGGCGGAAGATCGGCCCCCAAAATTGCGTCCTCGGTCGGGTCGTCGGCCGCTCTCTGATCGCCGAGGAGTGCGCGGATTGCCGGAATCAGGAAGAGAACGGCGCAGACGAGCGAGGAGACGGGATTGCCCGGCAGCCCCAGGAACAGGGTTGATCCGAGGTGCCCGTGCATCAGAGGCTTTCCCGGCCGCAGCGCCACGCGCCAGAAGCCGAGATCCATGCCGTGGCGGCTCAAAGCCTCCTGCACCAGATCGTGTTCGCCCACGGACGCGCCGCCGAGCGTCACGAGGATGTCGGCTCCTGCACTCGTGGCCGCCTGGATGCGCTCGTGGAGCGACTCCAGGGTGTCGCGGGCAATGCCGAGGTCGATCGCCTCCGCGCCCGCCCTCTCCACCATGAGAATCGTCGCCGGCAGGCTCGATGCGGTGATCTGGTCGGGTCCGACGGGCGCGCCCGCCCGCACCAACTCGTCGCCCGTAGCGAGGATGGCGACGCGGGGCTTGCGGTGGACGCTGAGTCCCCCATGGCCCATGGCGGCCGCAAGAGCGACGTGGCGGGAATCCAAGCGCAATCCGGCCTGCAGGAGCACATCGCCGGCCCGGAAATCGAGGCCGGCCGCGCGAATGTGACGACCCGGACGGCCCGCCTCCTTCACGATTACCTGATCGCCCGATCCCTCCGTATCCTCCTGCAGCACCACCGCATCCGTGCCGTCCGGAACAGGAGCCCCGGTGAAGATTCGCACCGCGTCGCCGCTGCCAACTGCCCCGGAGAACCGGTTTCCGGCCGCGCTGGCCCCGACCACCCGCAGTGTCGCCGGAACGGTCGCACAATCGGCGCTTCGTACCGCATAACCGTCCATCGCGGAGGCCGGGAAGGGGGGCTGGTCGCGAAGCGCGCTGACATCCTCGGCGAGCGTCCGGCCGGCGCAGGCGGCAAGGGGCACATGCTCGCTCCCGACCGGCCTTTCGACGCCTGCCAGAATGCGGGAGAGAGCATCCTCGACCGAAATCAGGCTCATGGTGCCTCGAAATCCCCGGAACGGCCTCCGCTCTTGCGACGCAGGCGGACGTTCTCGATTCTCATGGCCTTATCGACGGCCTTCACCATATCGTAGATCGTCAGGCAGGCGACGGAGACGGCGGTGAGAGCTTCCATCTCGACGCCGGTCTGGCCGGACACCTTCACCTCAGCGCTGACGCGTACGCCCGGAAGGCTGTCATCCAGAGTGCAGTCCACCTTGACCTTTGAGATGAGAAGAGGGTGGCAGAGCGGGATGAGTTCGTGAGTGCGCTTGGATGCCATGATCCCGGCAAGACGGGCTGTGCCCAGAACATCGCCCTTCTTGGCCTCGCCGTGGCGGATCAGGTCGAGAGTCTCCGCCTGCATGATCACGCACCCCTCGGCGATCGCGGTGCGGCTGGTGATGCCCTTGTCGGAGACATCGACCATGCTGGCCTGGCCGGTCGCATCGAGATGCGTGAGTTTCGTCATGTCGCCTCGCCGAACAGGAGCTTCCGCGTGGCGCTCGCCACATCCGCCTGACGCATGAGGCTCTCGCCCACAAGAAACGTGCGGATGTCGACCCTCGACAGACGCTCGATGTCGGAGAGCGTAAAGATCCCGCTTTCTCCGACGACGATGCGGTCCGCGGGGATCAGAGGTGCCAACTCCTCGCTGACGCCGAGCGATACCTCGAAGGTGCGCAGATTCCGATTGTTGATGCCGACCAGCCTGGTGCCGAGGGGCAGGGCACGGTCGAGCTCCGCCCGATCGTGCACTTCCACCAGCACGTCCATGCCGAGATCATGGGCGGTGTCGATCAAGGCGCGGGCTTCGTCGTCGGTGACGCTCGCCATGATCACAAGAATGCAGTCTGCCCCCCAGGCCCGCGCCTCATAGACCTGGTAGGGCTCGAACAGGAAGTCCTTGCGCAGGGCCGGCAGGCCCGACGCGTCACGGGCCTGAGCCAAGTACTCGGGCTTGCCCTGAAAGGACGGCTCGTCGGTCAGGACCGACAGGCAGGTGGCGCCGCCCTCCGCATAGGCCCGGGCGAGGCTCGGAGGGTCGAAGTCGGCGCGGATCAATCCCTTCGATGGGCTTGCCTTTTTGACCTCGGCGATGAGGGCCGGGCGCCCTTCGGCGAGATGCCGCTCGATCGCCCTGCCAAAGCCGCGAGCCGGAGCAGCCGAGCGTGCGCGGCGCTCCATGTCGTGGAGCGAAACCGCCGCTTTCGCGGCGGCGATCTCCCGGCGCTTGTAGGCTTCGATCTTGCTGAGAACGTCGGCCATGGGAGCCTCGCTCAGCTGTTCGAGATCTTGACGAGACGCTCGAGCGTCGCCTTCGAGGCGCCGCTGTCCAGAGTCCGAGACGCCCGGTCGAGACCATCGCGCAGATTGTCGGCTTCGTCCGCCACCACCAGCGAGGCTGCGGCGTTCAACAGGGCCACGTCCCGATAAGGGATCCGGGCACCGTCCAGGACAGCGCGAAGCTGGGCCGCGTTATGCTCCGGGTCGCCGCCCCGGAGATCGTCGAGCGAGACGGTCGGCAGCCCAACCTCGTCGGGCGTCACGGTGAAGCGGCGGATCGCGCCGTTCTCGAGAGCCGCTACGAAGGTCGGACCCGTGGTGGTCATCTCGTCGAGGCCGTCGGAACCATGCACGGTCCAGACCTTCTGAGAGCCGAGTTCCTTCAGAACCTGGGTGAGCGGCTCGAGCCAAGCTTCTGAAAAGACGCCGAGAAGCTGGCGCTTGGCGCCGGCCGGATTGGCCAGCGGCCCGAGCAGGTTGAAGATCGTCCGGGTGCCGAGCTCAACGCGTACCGGCGCCACGTGGCGCATCGCGGCGTGATGGGTCTGGGCGAACATGAAGCAGAGCTTGGTCTCGTCGAGACAACGCTCGAGGCCTTCCGGATCGAGCCCGAGCTTGAGGCCGAGAGCCGCCAGCACGTCCGCCGTGCCGGACTTCGAGGAGGCCGCCCGGTTGCCGTGCTTGGCCACGGGAACGCCGCAGGACGCCACGATGATCGAGGCAAGCGTGGAGATGTTGTAGCTGCCCTTGTGGTCGCCGCCGGTGCCGACGATGTCGACGGCCTTCTCGGGAGCGTTGACCCGTAGCATGCGGCCGCGCATGGCCGTGACGGCGCCGACGATCTCTTCCAGAGCCTCGCCGCGCACCCGCAGGGCCATCAGGAAGGCTCCACCCTGGGCAGGTGTGACTTCACCGGAGAGCAGGTCGTCGAACGCGTCCCGCGCCTCGTCGCGCGTCAGCGATGCGCCCGTGGCGACCTTGGCGAGATAGGATTTGAACGATTCCATCGCTTTCACTGTCCTGCTGACGCTGCGGCACTGCCGGTGGCCCGGTGTCTGGCGTTCCAATCCGCTGCGAGTTCGAAGAAATTGCGCATGATCGTCACCCCGTGCTCCGACAGGATGCTTTCAGGGTGGAACTGCACGCCGTGGATCGGCAGGGAGCGGTGCGACAGGCCCATCACGAGGCCGTCCGAGGTTTCCGCCGTGACCTGGAGGTCGGCCGGACAGGTTTCGCGATCGACGATGAGCGAGTGGTAACGGGTCGCCTTGAACGATCCGTTGATGCCGCGGAACACCGCCTGTCCGCCATGCTCCACGTCCGAGACCTTGCCGTGCATGGGGAGGGGCGCCCGCGAGACGGTGCCACCGAAGACTTGGCCGATCGTCTGCAGGCCGAGGCAGACCCCGAAGGTCGGGATGTCGGGCGAGGCGCGTTTGACCAGGTCGAGACAGATCCCGGCCTCGTTCGGCGTGCAGGGGCCGGGGGAAAGCACGATGGCGTCCGGCTGCGAGGCGAGCACCTCGTCGGTCGTGATGGCGTCGTTGCGCACCACGTCGACGGAGGTCGCGAGCGGACCGAGCAGATGCACCAGGTTCCAGGTGAAGCTGTCGTAGTTGTCGATGACGAGAACGCGGGTCATAGCGCGCCGACGTTCGCGTAAGCGAAGCTCCCGGTCAAGGGACAGCCTGGCGTCCCGTTCATTGTCCGACCCTGGCCTGGCTGGCGAAACGCACGGCTTCCTCCGCCGCCCGGAAGAGAGCCTTCGACTTATTGATGCATTCCTGCTGTTCGGAGGCCGGATCGGAATCGTACACGATGCCGGCACCCGCTTGAACGGCCATGCGTCCGTCCTTGACGACTGCCGTGCGCAGCACGATGCAGGTGTCCATCTCGCCGTTGGCGCCGAAGTATCCGACGCAACCGGCATAGGGCCCGCGCTTGTCCTTCTCCAGTTCGTCGATGATCTGCATCGCCCGCACCTTCGGCGCGCCCGAGACCGTCCCGGCCGGGAATCCCGCCACCAGGGCATCGAGGGCATCGAACGAGGGATCGAGCCGGCCCTCCACGTTCGACACGATGTGCATCACCTGGCTGTAGAACTCGAGGAAGAACGAATCCGTGACTTCGACGGAGCCCATCTCGGCCACGCGGCCGACATCGTTGCGACCGAGATCGAGCAGCATGAGGTGCTCGGCCCGCTCCTTCTGGTCGGCCAGCAGGCTTTCCGCGTGGGCCCGGTCTTCGGCCGCCGTCGCGCCCCGCGGGCGCGTTCCGGCGATCGGCCGGATCGTGATCCGGCCTTCTCGGACCCGTACCAGGATTTCCGGCGAGGAGCAGACGATCTGGAAGTCCTCGAAGTCGAGGTAGCAAAGGAACGGAGCCGGATTGACCCGCCGCAGCGAACGGTAGAGTGCGAAGGCCGGCAGGGGGAAGGCCGACTCGAAGCGTTGCGAGAGCACCACCTGGAAGATGTCGCCGGCCCGGATGTACTCCTTCGCCTTGGCGACCATCGCCTCGAACTCCTCCGGTGTCGTGTTCGAGACCGGAGGATCGAAATGGATCCGGGTCGGATCGCTGCGGTCGTCGATGGGCAGGGGACGCTCAAGGGCAGTGGTCACGTCGTCGAGGCGAGAGAGCGCGCCTTCATAGGCCGCCCGGGCGGAGGTTCCGGCCCGCGGGCGCACGGGCGTAATGAGGGAGATCTCGTCCCTGACCGCGTCGAACACGACCATGACAGTCGGGCGAATGAGAATCGCGTCGGGAACCTCGAGCACGTCCGGATTGGGCTCGGGCAGGCGCTCCATGAGACGAACCATGTCGTAACCCAGATAGCCGAAGAGGCCCGCCGCCATGGGCGGCAGATCGTCGGACAGCGGCAGGGCGCTTTCCTTGATGAGCGCGCGCAGGCTCTCCAACGGGGGAGCCACCTCCACGGTGAACTCCTTCATCCGGCTCAACGCCTGCCGGTCGATCGATGCCACGCCATCCTGGCAACGCCAGACCAGATCGGGATCGAGCCCGATCATGGAGAAGCGGCCGCGGGTCGCTCCGCCTTCCACGGATTCCAGCAGGAAGGCCGAGCCCTTCCGGTCGTGCCGCAGTTTCAGGAAGGCCGCGACAGGGGTCAGGAGATCGCCCACGAGCGTCGTGCGCAGGACGCCGGCTTCGCCTGCCTCGTAGGCCGCCGCGAAGGTGTCGAAATCGGGCGTGGTCGTCATCGGTTTAGGATTCGCTGCCCGTGGCGCGACGCAGCGCCTGCTGATTGATAGTGACGCCGAGATCCTGGCGGACCTGGGCGATGTACTGGCTGAGCAGATCGTCGCCGAAGCCGGTGCGGAGCTGGTTCTCGGCGTTCTGCGCGGCCTGGGTCGTGGTGACCAGGGGCGGCACGGTTGCGGACGTGACCTTGAACACCGCGCGGGCGTCGGTCCCGTTCGCCGCATGGCCGACCTTTCCGACTGGAACGGCGAAGATGCGATTCACGGCTTCGGCCGCGAGATCGTCTTTGGCGGCGTTGCGGGCAAGGTCCGTCGCGTTCACGACCGGTGCACCGACCGACTGGGCCACGGCCTCGATGGCCTCGCCCTTCTCGAGGCGGCCCGTCAGCTCGTTCGCCTTCTCGGACAGGCGCTGCGCGACCTGATCCTCCCGCCATTGGGCGGCGACCTGATCGCGGACCTCGTCTAGGTTCTTCTCGCGGGAGGCCTCGATGCCGGTCACGTCGTACCAGACATAGCCGGTCGCCGTGCGCAGGGGTTCGTTGTCGACCCCGATGTCCGAGGCGAAAGCCGCCTTCACAACGGCATCCTTCTCGGGCAGGTTCACGGGATTGCCGGCCTTGTCGAGGCCGCCGGCCTCGACGGCCGGCACCTGGATCAGGGTCAGGCCCTTGTCCTTCGCAATCTCCGCCAGGGGCTTGGCGCCAGCGCGCAGATCCTCGATCTCGTCGTGGATCCGCTCGATCTGATCCTTCGCGCGCTCCTGGGCGAGTTGCTGCCTGATCTCGGCCGCGACCTCTTCGAAGGCGCGAACCGACTCGGGCTGGATCTGGGTGACGCGCACCAGCACGGGGCCGAAGCGGCCGGCGATCGGGCCGCTGACGGCTCCCTGATCCAGCGTGAATGCGGCATCCGCGACCGCCTGATCGAGCATCTCGGCCTTGGTGAAGGTGCCGAGCTCCAGATCCTGCGGGGAGACATTGCGCTCGGTGGCAAGGGACTCGAAGGTGGTCCCTTCCTTGATCTTCGCGGCGGCCGCCTCGGCGTCGGCCTGGGACGGGAAGGTGATCTGCTGGATGGTACGGTGCTCCGGAGTGCCGAAGGACGCCTTCCGCTGCTCATAGGCCTGGCGGGCATCGGTCTCCGACACGGTCTCCGGCTTGGAGATCGCCGCCGCGTCGAGAGCCATCACGGAGACGGCCCGGTATTCGGGAGCCCGGAAGGCGCTTCGGCGCTCGTTGAAGAAGCTCTGGAGCTGCTCGGCCGTCGGAGCCGGGATGTCGCCCGCCATGGCCGGGGTCAGGAGCAGATAAGCGGCGGCGCGGCGCTCGCTGGCGTAGCGGTGCAGGGCCTCCCTGGCGGCGACCGGCACATTGATATCGCCGGCGATGGCTTCCGCCAGGTGGAGGCGCGCCATGGCCGAGCGCTGCTCCTGCACGAAGCCGGCCTCGGAGAGACCGGCATTGCGCAGCGCCTGATCGAACTGGGCGCGGTTGAACTGGCCGTCGGCGCCCTTGAAGGCCGGGTTGTTCATGATGGAGGCGGCAACGAGCTGATCCGACACGGAGAGGCCCATCTGTTTGGCCTGCTCGGCCAACACGGCTTCCGTGACGAGATTGGACACGACCTGTTGATCAAGGCCGAAGGCACGCGCCTGCTCCGGGCTGATCACCGTGCGGAACTGGCGCCCGAGGCGCTGGAGCTCGTTGGTGTAGGCGTTGCGGACCTGATCGACCGTGATGGTCGTGCTGCCGACCTCGGCCACCGCGGAAGCCGGGGTGACGCGGAAGATGTCGCCGATGCCCCAGATGGCGAAGCTGACGATGAGGGCACAGAAGAAGATGGTGGCGATCGCTTTGCCGACCACGGTCTGCCCAGCCTTGCGCATGTTCCGAAGCATCGTGAACCCGTTTTCCAAAAAATCGTTAAACCTGCCGATAAACGATCAGGGGCTCTACGAAAAGGGCAAGTCTGGTTGAAAGAAGGCTCTAGCCTCTGCTACTGCCGGATCATCAAGCGTGACAGGAGTGCCTTATATGAGCGTCGATAGGCCGCGCCCGCTGGTGGCGGGAAACTGGAAGATGAACGGATTGAGGTCGTCGGCCAAGGTCCTGGAGGAGGTCCATGCCGGCTATACCCCGGGTCTCAAGGCCAAGGTCGAGCTCGCCGTCTGTCCGCCCGCCACCCTGGTGGGCGTTTTCGCCCGCCACTCGGTGGGCTCCAGGGTGGCGATCGGCGGTCAGGACTGCCATGCCAAGGAATCGGGTGCCTTCACGGGCGATCTGTCAGCCGAGATGCTGGCCGACGCGGGGGCGACCTACGTGATCGTTGGCCATTCCGAGCGCCGCCAGTACCACAAGGAAAAGGATGTGGATGTCTGCGCCAAGGCGGTGGCGGCCCATCGCGCGGGTCTGACTGCCATCGCGTGCGTCGGCGAGACCCGGGAGGAGCGTGAATCCGGCAAGACCCTGGCGGTCGTCCGCAGGCAGCTGCGCGGTTCGATTCCGGTCGATTCGAACAGCCACAACCTTGTGGTCGCATACGAGCCGGTCTGGGCCATCGGCACCGGCTTGACGCCGACGATCGCCGACGTGGCGGAGGTGCATGCCCTCGTCAGGGACGAACTGCGCCGCCTCGTGGGCAAGGCGGAGGCGCCCAAGGTCCGCATCCTCTACGGGGGCTCCGTGAAGCCTTCGAACGCCGCCGAGCTGATGGCCGTGGACAACGTCAACGGTGCCCTGGTCGGCGGAGCGAGCCTCGTCGCGGCCGATTTCCTCGCCATCGCCGGGGCCTATCTCGGGTAACGGCGAAAAGGCGGCTTGCGGGTCTTTGATCCTGCGCCCACCTATGCTACAGGCCGCCGCAACGAACGGATTGCGAGCGGCTGTCGCCCTGTGCGCAGCCGCTTGAGGTTTTTGAAAACGATGCAAACAGTTCTCATCATTGTCCATCTGATCATCGTGCTCGCCCTGATCGGCGTGGTTCTCCTGCAGCGCTCCGAGGGCGGCGGCATGGGTCTCGGCGGCGGGGGAGGCGGCGTGTCCGGCTTCATGACCGGGCGGGGTCAGGCCAATGCGCTGACCCGCGCGACGGCGATCCTGGCGGGCCTGTTCTTCGTGACGAGCATCGCCCTCACCGTCATGGCGACCACGACGCGGGCTCCGCGGTCGATTCTCGACGGCGCCGCGCCGGCGGCACCGGCTCCGGGCCCACAGGCTCCGGCTGCTCCGCAGGGCGGCAACGTGCTCGAGCAGCTTCAGCGGCTCCAGGGCGAACAGCCGGCGGCACCGGCGCCCGGGTCGCCAGCCCCGACAGCGCCTCAGCAGTAAGTGAAACCAGGGCCGGACCTTCCGGCCCTCTCTTTTTGTGGATGGGTTTCGGGTTGTCGGGTTCGCGATTGCGAATCGGTGCCCGATGTTTATGGATAGGGGTCCATGACGCGGTACGTATTCATCACCGGCGGCGTGGTGTCTTCGCTCGGCAAGGGTCTGGCTTCGGCGGCTCTGGGAGCGCTTCTCCAGGCACGCGGTTACAAGGTTCGGCTTCGCAAGCTCGACCCATATCTCAACGTCGATCCGGGGACGATGAGTCCCTACCAGCACGGCGAGGTCTTCGTGACCGACGACGGCGCTGAAACCGATCTGGATCTCGGGCACTACGAGCGCTTCACCGGCGTTCCGGCCACCAAGGCCGACAACATCACCACCGGGCGCATCTATCTCGACATCATCACCAAGGAACGCCGCGGCGACTATCTCGGCGCGACCATTCAGGTGATTCCCCACGTCACGAACGCCATCAAGGACTTCGTGCTCACGGGCAACGAGGGCTTCGACTTCGTTCTCGTGGAGATCGGCGGCACGGTCGGCGATATCGAGGGACTGCCGTTTTTCGAGGCGATCCGTCAGCTCGGCAACGACCTTGACCGAGGACAGGCGATCTACGTCCACCTGACCCTGCTGCCGTTCATCCCGTCGGCCGGCGAGTTGAAGACGAAGCCGACCCAGCACTCGGTCGCGGAACTGCGCTCCATCGGCATCCAGCCGGACATCCTGCTCTGCCGCACCGATCGCGAGATCCCCAAAGACGAGCGCCGCAAGCTCGCCCTGTTCTGCAACGTGCGCGAGACCGCCGTGATCGAAGCGCGCGACGCCCGTTCGATCTACGACGTCCCGCTCGCCTATCACGAGGCGGGGCTCGACAGCGAGGTTCTGGCGGCCTTCGGGCTCGACGGCGCGAAGACGCCCGATCTTTCGCGCTGGACCAAAATTTCCGGGCGCGTCCACAATCCGGAAGGCGAGGTGACGATCGCCGTGGTCGGCAAGTATACCGGCCTCAAGGATGCCTATAAGTCGCTGATCGAGGCCCTTCATCACGGCGGCATCGCCAACCAGGTGAAGGTGAACCTGGAATGGATCGAGAGCGAGATCTTCGAGCACGAGGATCCGGCGCCGTTCCTGGAAGGCATTCACGGCATCATGGTTCCCGGCGGCTTCGGCCAGCGCGGCGCCGAAGGAAAGATCCGTGCGGCCCGCTTCGCCCGTGAGCGCAAGGTGCCGTATTTCGGCATCTGCTTCGGCATGCAGATGGCCGTGATCGAGGCGGCGCGCTCGCTCGCCGGCATCCAGGACGCCAGCTCGACGGAATTCGGACCGACCTCCGAACCGGTGGTCGGCCTGATGACCGAGTGGCTGCGCGGCAACGAACTCGAGAAGCGGGCCACCGGGGGCGATCTCGGCGGGACCATGCGCCTCGGGGCGTATCAGGCTGCGCTCAAGCCGGGCAGCAAGGTGGCGGAGATCTATGGCGGCACGGAGATCTCAGAGCGTCACCGGCACCGTTACGAGGTCAACATGACCTACCGCGACCGGCTCGAAGGGAAGGGCCTGCGGTTCTCCGGCGTCTCGCCGGACGGCGTGCTGCCCGAGATCGTGGAATACGAGGACCATCCCTGGTTCATCGGCGTCCAGTACCATCCTGAACTGAAATCGCGCCCGTTCGAGCCGCATCCGCTCTTCAAGAGCTTCATCCATGCGGCCGTGGAGCAGAGCCGCCTGGTTTAACCGCCGCCACCCCGTCATCGCCGGCACAAGGCTGGCGATGACGGTCGTAAAGCCGCCGAGCCCATCATCGCTCGGAGGGCCGGCTTCCCGTGGGGCGTTCGCCAAACCGGGCATGGCGCGCTAGGTGTATGCTCTCGTTACAGGAAAGAGCTCGATGTCACGCCGGATCGACCATCTCGTCATTGCCGTCCGCGATCTCGACCGGGCCGGGAGCTTCTACCAGCGTCTCGGGTTCCAGGTCGGCGCCCGCAACAGGCACCCCTGGGGCACCGAGAACCGCATCGTCCAGTTGTCGAACTCCTTCATCGAGCTGATCGCGATAGGCGAGGGGGCCGCCATCGCGCCTCATCGGGCGAGCGCCTTCAGCTTCGGAGCTTTCGTCCAGGACTATCTCAGGGACCGTGAAGGTCTTGCGATGCTCGTCCTCGACAGCCAGGACGCGAAGGCGGATGCCGCCCTGTTCGCCCGGAGCGGCATCGGATCGTTCGAACCGTTCCATTTCGAGCGCAGCGGACGGCGTCCTGACGGCAGCGAGACGAAGGTCGGGTTCACCCTGGCCTTTGCTGCGGCTGAAGGCGCGTCGAAAGCCGGTTTCTTCGTCTGCCAGCAGCACTATCCGGAAAACTTCTGGAATCCGGAATTCCAGCGCCACGACAACAAGGCCTCCAGGATCGCCTCGGTGACCCTAGCGGCGCCGGATCCGAAGCGGTGCCGCGACTTCTTGACGGCCTTCACCGGAGTTCAGCCCTCGAGCCCCGATGGCGACGACCTCTCGTTTTCCCTTGGGGAGGATCGCGTCGACGTTATGACGCCCGATGACGCGGCCGAGATCTATGGCTCGGTGGAGGCGGAACTCGATCAGCCGTCCTTCGTGGCCTTCGCCGTGCGCGTCGAGGACATCCATCGGCAGGCGACCTGGCTCGACTCGGCCGATATCCCCTATCAGCATATCGGCAGCAGGCTCATCGTGCCGGCCAGCACGGCGTTCGGGGTCGCGATCGCGTTCGAACCAACGTAATATTAACCATATCCCCTGTACTGACTGAAATAATGAATCGTATGGGGGATTGACCGTGGCTTCATCTCTGGCGGGCCTGCCCGACTTCCTGATCTTCTTCGTCCTTGCCGTCGCCCTGGTCGGCCTTTATCTCGCGATTTACACGCTCGCGACCATGCACAACGAGTTCGCGCTCATTCGCGAGAACGTGATCTCGGCCGCGACGGCCCTCGGCTTCAGCCTAGTTGGTTTCGCGCTTCCTCTTGCGAGCGCCATCGTGCACGCTCAGACGATCATCGACTGCCTCGTCTGGGGCCTCGTCGCCCTTGCGGTCCAGATCATCGTTTACTGGCTCGTCCGGATCGTGATGCCGAACCTGTCGCAGCGCATCGCCGGCGGCGAGATGGCCGCGGCCCTGTTCCTCGGCGCCGCTTCGCTCGCGGCCGGCATCATCAATGCGGCGGCCATGACCTTCTGAAAGAGGTTCGCCCCGGACGGGACCGTCGAGGGTTTCTCCTCAAGACGCCGTCAGAGGCTGGCCTCGACCATGCGGGCAAACTGCAGGGCCTCCGCGCGCATGGCGGGGGGCACCAGCATCGGATTCTTGTGCCGGACGGCATACAGCATGGCGATTCGCTCGATCGCCCTGAGATACAAATCCGGGATCTCGTTCTCGCCCCATTCGAACGACTGGTAGTCGCGCAGGTTCAGTTCGATCTCATGCGCCATTCTGCTCTGCGTGAACCCCAGCGCGGTTCTGAGAGCGACCAGTTCTTGCATTTTGCTGTTTTCGGACATCAGAGCGCCCCCCACGCGCTGCCAAGTCAATGGGTTGTACAGGTTCAGGATCGCCTGCAGGCAAATTATCTTATTCTTCCAGGCAGATAGCATCCTGTTTTGGAATTGACCTAAAGTAAATCGACCTTTGGATTAACGCTATGGTCATGCTGATTTTTGGTTAAAGGTTGCTTTGCTTCCTCAAACCCGAAACGGCCATGGTTCGGCTGCCGAGGGCTCGGCCGCCGCAATCCGCAAAGGCAGGGCCTGCGCATCACCGCTTTGCTTGCCGGTCCAGAAAGGCTAGAGACGGCGCATGACCGATCAGAAACACCAACCCGCCGTCGTCGAGGCCGGCTCCGTCCGCTTCGGCAACCACCTGCCCCTCAGCATCATCGCCGGCCCCTGCGCCATGGAGAGCCGCGATCATGCGCTCGAAATGGCGGCCGCGCTCAAGGAGATCGCCGGAAGGCTGGGTCTGGGCCTGGTCTACAAGTCGTCCTTCGACAAGGCCAACCGGACCTCGAGCTCCAGCGCGCGCGGCATCGGTCTCGACAAGGCCCTGTCGATCTTCGCCGAGGTGAAGGAGACATACGGCCTGCCGGTGATCACCGACGTGCACGAGAACGACCAATGCGCCCCGGTGGGCGAGGTGGTCGACATCCTCCAGATCCCCGCGTTCCTCTGCCGCCAGACCGATCTCCTGGTCGCGGCGGCCAAGACCGGGCGCGTCGTCAATGTGAAGAAGGGCCAGTTCCTGGCACCCTGGGACATGGCGAACGTCGCCGCCAAGGTGGCGGGGGCCGGAAACCCCAACGTGATGCTGACCGAGCGCGGCGCCTCCTTCGGCTACAACACCCTGGTGTCGGACATGCGCTCCCTGCCGATCATGGCCGAGACGGGCGCACCGGTGATCTTCGATGCCACTCACTCGGTGCAGCAGCCGGGCGGCAAGGGCACGACTTCGGGCGGCCAGCGGGAATACGTGCCGGTGCTCGCCCGGGCGGCCGTGGCAGTCGGCGTAGCCGGCGTCTTCATCGAAACCCATCACGATCCGGACAACGCTCCGTCGGACGGACCGAACATGGTGCCGCTGAAGGAACTGGAAGGCTTGCTGGCCCAGCTGAAGGCCTTCGATTCCCTGGCCAAGGGCAGGGCGGCCTGACGTTTCCATGACTTTTCAGGAGGTCAGGTCTGCATTCCTGATCCTCGTGCTGCGATGAGGCCGTGATATGGAGCGTGAGCTCCGTTCACGGCCTTCATCATTGGGATCCCATGTCCTCCCGCAACCTGATCCTGATCCTCGCCACCAGCGGCTTCGCGAGCACCTTCTCCGGCCGCGCCGTCGAACCGATGGTCGGGATCATCGCCCGGGACCTGAACTCCGCCCCGCAGACGATCGCGCTCCTGTCAGCCGCCTTCGCGCTGCCTTACGCCTTCATCCAGCCGGTCCTCGGCCCGATCGGCGACGCCCTCGGCAAGGAGCGCGTCATGAAGGTGGCGCTGGCGCTCCTCTTCCTGGCCCTGGCCTGCTCTGTCTTCGCCCCCAATGCGGCGACGCTCTTCACGCTGCGCATCGTGGCCGGCGCGGCGGCCGGCGGGGCGGTGCCGCTCTCCATCGCGCTGATCGGCGACCGGGTCGAGATGGCCAAGCGCCAGGTCGCCCTGAGCCGCTACCTGGTCGCCGTGATCATCGGGCAGCTGGCCGGCTCTTCCTTCGCCGGGCTCTTGGCGGAGCTGATCGGCTGGCGCGGCGTGTTCACCCTCTCGACCGGCCTGGTGGCCCTGGCCTTCGCCGCCACCGTGATCGGTTTCCGGGGCGCGTTGCCGGGCGGGCAATTCGATCTCAAGAGCGCTCTCCTGCGCTACCGGGACATCCTGTCGAACCCGCGGGCGCTCACCCTCTTCAGCCTCGTCTTCGTCGAGGCCATCGCGATTTTCGGGATCTTTCCCTACGTGGCGCCGCTGCTCGAGGAGCGGGGCGGGGGCGGGGCGGCGGAGGCCGGTTTCGCCATCGGCGGGTTTGCGGTCGGCGGCCTGATCTATTCCGCGCTCGTGAGCTGGATGCTGAGGCGGCTCGGGATCGGCAGGATCCTTCTCGGTGGAGGCTTCTTCGCCGGGGCCGCCCTGGTCGTCCTGGGGCTCGGCGGCGACTGGAAGCTCGATGCCGTCGGTCTGCTGCTGATGGGCCTCGGCTTCTACATGCTCCACAACACGTTCCAGGCTCAGGTCACGGAAGTGGCCCCGGGAGCGCGGGCCTCGGCGGTCGCGCTCCACGCCTTCTCGTTCTTCTGCGGTCAGGCGCTCGGCGTCGTCCTGATGGGGTTCGGCCTGCGCAACATCGGGTTGACCAAAGCGACCGGTATCGCCGCCCTGATCATCGTCGGGGTCGGCGTGGCCGCTTCGGTCCTCCTGACCAGACCCGCCGCTCAGCGGGCCCGGTAGGGCGCCACGCCCTGGTCGGGCAGCCAGAGGTTCTTCGGCAGCTCGCCGGTCTGCCAGAACACATCGATGGGAATGCCCCCGCGGGGATACCAATAGCCGCCGATCCGCAGGTAGCGGGGCTCCAACAGGTCGGCGAGGCGCTTGCCGATCGCCACCGTGCAATCCTCATGGAAGGCGCCGTGGTTGCGGAAGCTGTGCATGTAGAGCTTGAGCGACTTGGATTCGACCAGCCAGGGGCCGGGCGCGTAGTCGATCACCAGAATGGCGAAATCCGGCTGGCCCGTGACCGGGCACAGAGAGGTGAATTCAGGCACGGTAAAGCGGGCGAGATAGTCGGTGTCGGGATGCGGGTTGGGCACCCGGTCGAGCTGAGCCTCCTCGGGAGATTGGGGCTGAGCGCTCGACTGACCGAGCTGGAGAGTGGTTTCCGTCATCGGGAATTGACCTTGGATTGATAAGGGGAAAGCTCTTGCCGTCCTTGCTCACATGGGCGTTTCGGTCAATAAGCCAATTCATGACTTGAGGCCGCACCCGTCGGACGGGCCGCGCCGGCCGCACTTCAGCCCGCAGGAGCCTGCCCAATGACCGCCATTATCGACGTTTTCGCCCGCCAGATCCTCGACAGCCGGGGCAATCCCACGGTCGAGGTGGATGTGACCCTCGAAGACGGCTCCATGGGCCGTGCCGCAGTGCCCTCCGGCGCCTCCACGGGTGCTCACGAGGCGGTCGAGCTTCGCGACGGCGACAAGGCCGTCTATCTCGGCAAGGGCGTGCTCAAGGCCGTCGACGCGGTCAACAACGAGATCCTGGACGCCATCGGCGGCATGGACGCCGAGGAGCAGGTCGCTATCGACGAGACCATGATCGAGCTCGACGGCACGCCGAACAAGGCCCGCCTCGGCGCCAATGCCATCCTGGGCGTGTCGCTGGCCGTGGCCAAGGCGGCGGCCGACGCGTCTGCCCTGCCGCTCTACCGCTATGTGGGCGGCACGCAGGCCCGCGTCCTGCCGGTTCCGATGATGAACATCATCAACGGCGGGGCGCATGCCGACAACCCGATTGACTTCCAGGAATTCATGATCATGCCGGTCGGCGCCCCGACCCTGGCGGAAGCCGTGCGCATGGGATCCGAGGTGTTCCACACCCTGAAGAAGGCCCTGAAGGACGCCGGCCACAACACCAATGTGGGCGACGAGGGCGGTTTCGCCCCGAACCTCCCGTCCGCGGAGGCCGCCCTCGACTTCATCATGAAGTCCGTCGAGCAGGCCGGCTACAAGCCGGGCCAGGACATCGTCCTCGGCCTCGACTGCGCGGCCACTGAGTTCTTCAAGGATGGCGCCTACCATTACGAAGGAACCGGCCAGAAGCTGAACCCGCAGCAGCAGGCCGAATACTTGGCGAAGCTCGTGTCCGCCTATCCGATTGCGACCATCGAGGATGGGATGTCCGAAGACGATTGGGAGGGCTGGAAGGCCGTAACCGACCTGATCGGGTCCAAGTGCCAGCTCGTCGGCGACGACCTGTTCGTCACCAACGTGACGCGTCTCTCCGAAGGCCTCGAGCGGGGTGTGGCGAACTCGCTCCTGGTGAAGGTGAACCAGATCGGCTCGCTGACCGAGACGCTCGCCGCCGTCGACATGGCCCACCGGGCCGGCTACACGGCGGTCATGTCCCACCGCTCGGGCGAAACCGAGGATTCCACCATCGCGGACCTCGCCGTCGCGACCAATTGCGGGCAGATCAAGACCGGATCGCTCGCCCGCTCCGACCGAACCGCCAAGTACAACCAGCTCATCCGGATCGAGGAAGAGCTCGGTCCCCAGGCCCGCTATGCGGGCCGGGCGGCGCTCAAGGCTTTGCGGTAGCCCGGTCCGCCGACCAAAGATCCAATTTTTGTCCGACCGGACGAGGGGGCTCTTGAGCCCCCTTTTTGCTTTCTTCAGCCAGTGGATGGCAAACGTTTTATGATATATTTTAACATATCATTACGTCATGGTATGGAGACTTGGAAGCATACCCGCCCCAAACGAACTTTCGCAGGGGCCAAAACCAATTGCGAGGGAAACCCATGTCATCAGCCGTCCACCAGCCTTTCGCGGCCTTGCCGATTGCCAATCTCAACGGAGACGCCGTCCAGACCATCGTCCAGCAACCCGTATTTATCGACAAGGACGGTGATGCCGCGATCGCGGCCGCCGAACCGTTGATCTCTCTCTTCGTTGATCTCGGTTGGGCCGGCGAACCGACCGACGAGCTTGGGATCGACACGGGCCGCGGCCACATCACGTTGTCAGGGGCTCTCGAAGTGGGCGTTCAAATCCTGTACGACGGAACGGTTATCGGCACGGTCTCGGCGCTGGATTCCTTCGGCATGATCGTCGATTTCGAGGTGGGGGTTGCCACGACCCCCGTCGAGGAGCTTATCCACACTCTGACCTACACCAACTCAGCAGATCCCTCGGCAATCTTCGAGCGAACCATCTCGATCTCCGCCTTGTCCGAGAACGACACCTATTTCGCCGACACGACAGTGCGCGTGGCGCCCGCTTCAGTGGTGTTTCTGGATGAAGGGGTCGAGACCAGAACGGGCACATCGGCCAATGATACGTTCGCGGTCTCGGCGTACGCCCTCGATGAGGGAGACACTCTGGACGGTGACGATGGCAACGATACTTTGCAGCTCGTCGGCGTTGGAGGCGATTTCGATTTCAGATTGTTCGCCGAACTGAAGAACATCGAAGCCATCGTGGGCCGAACCGGCGACGACTTCATCGTGCTGACGGCACAGCAAGTGTCCGGTATCACGGCAATCGATGGTGGGACAGGTTCCGATCCGAACGCAGAGGATGACAGCCTCATCATCACCGGCGGCTCCGTCGACTTTTCCGGCAAGACCATCACCAACATTGAGTCAATCGGGTTCGCCTCGGCTGCTGGCAGCATCCTGACATTTGACGACAAGGATTTGGCCCTCAAGTCCTACGGCTATTCCACTGGCCTCAGGGTTGTTCTGACCGGAGGGAGCTTCACTGAAGACGAGCGGGAGCAATTGCACGGGCAGGGCTTCAAGTTCGTTCAGGACAGCACGGGCACGGATATTGACGAAGCGCCGCAAATCTCCGGACTGAATGGCGACCGTCTCTATGCCGTGCCGCAGATACCTACCTTCTTGGATTACGGACGAAATGTCGTTCTTTCCGATGACAGCGCGTTCATCGCGTCCCTGAGGGTCGATGTAGTCGACGGTTCCGATGCGTTGGATCGACTGGGGATCGACACGACCGGCACGGTCGGTCGGGATTCCTCCTCCGCCATTTCCGTCAACGGCACGCAGATCGGTTTCATCAGTGACGAGACTGGATCTCATCTCGGAATCTCATTGAACTTCAGAGCCACGCCTGCCCTGATCCAGGAACTTGTCCGCTCCCTGACCTACACAAGCGTCGGCCAGACCGTCGAGACGCGCGAAATCTCCATCACGCTGGAAGACAGCACCGGCAACACGACGCGATCCACCGTGTCGGTTCTCCCGGACGAGAAGCCATCACAGGTCAACCTGACCGGGTCTTCCGTCGCCGAGCATACCGCAAGCGGGGAACTGGTCGGCACCCTGTCGGCCGTCGACGCCAATCCCGACGACACCTTCATCTACAGCCTGAGCGACGATGCCGGAGGACGTTTCAAGCTCGATGCCGCTGGCACGAAGGTCGTCGTTGCCGACGGCTCGAAGATCGACTTCGAGCAGACGAAAATGCACACCATTGTGGTGCGCGCCACGGACAAGGCCGGCAACTTCAGGGACCAAGCCTTTACGATCGAGGTGCGGGACATCCCGGAAGCGCCCGGCCAAGTGAACCTGAGCGGAAAGTCTATCGCGGAGCTTGCCGCGGGCGGCGAGCAGGTCGGCGTATTGTCGGCCGTTGATCCCAATCCGGGCGATTCCGTTACCTACAGCCTGACGGACGATGCCGGCGGGCGCTTCACCCTCGACGCGTCCGGCACCAAGCTGGTGGTCGCCAATGGGATCAAACTCGATTTCGAGCAGTCGAAGACGCACACGGTTTCAGTCCGAGCAACGGACAAGGCCGGCCATTTCACGGATCAGACCTTCACAATCGCCGTTCTCGACATTTCTCCGGAGGTGACCGATGGGACGGCTGGAAGTGACAAGATCATCGCCGGCGCGAGCAAGGATCGGCTTAGTGGCGGCTTCGGCAACGACACGCTCAACGGCGGCCTCGGGAACGACATCCTGACCGGGGGGCGGGACCGCGACATCTTCGTTTTCGATTCCATGCTCGGCAAAACCAATTCCGTCAACAAGAAGAGCAATTTGGACACCATCGTCGACTTCTCGTTCAAGGACGACACCATCCATCTGGCGAAGTCGATCTTCAGCACGATCAAGAAAGGAGCCCTTGCGAAGGGGGCTTTCCATGTGGGATCGGTCGCCCACGATGCGAGCGACCGGATCATCTACAACAAGAATACCGGCGCGCTGCTCTACGACAAGGATGGCACGGGGGCAAAGCAGGCCATCCAGTTCGCCATGCTGACCGGGCACCCGCTCAAGGTTTCCGCAAGCGATTTTCTCGTGATCTGATCGCCCCGTCCGTGCTGCATTCGAGCAGGGACGGCCTTTTCGCTGTTTCGTGATATCGTTTTACACCCGCGTGGTGTGGCCCGCGTTCCGGACAGCGTGGCGACCCGCGCTCCGGAAGGCATGGCTTGTGCATGTTCAACACCTCCTTAACCATGCCGGTGTATGACTCACCTCCATGGTGATCCGCAGACGCGCACGACGATTTCTGATTCCGCTGGTGCTCTACAGCATCTCGGCCGGGGTGGCGGCCTATTTCGTCCATCACGCGCATAGCGGCGCACGCGGGATCGAGGCGCAACAAAAGTATGAGGCGCAGGTGGCCGAACTTTCCGCGGAGCTCGATGGTTTAAAGACCCAGCGCTCCGAGTGGGAGCGCCGCATTGCCCTGCTTCGGAGCGATCAGATCGACCGCGATCTGCTCGAGGAGAGGGCGCGCGTCATGCTTGGACGCGTGCACAAGAACGACCTGGTGATCATCACCGGACCATAATTAACAATAACTTAAAAGTTCTGCTTAACTGAAATCGAGTTGATCGAAAATAGCATAGATATTTCAGGCTTTTGCACATTTCATTGTGCACCGCAAAACAACTTTTGCCCTACTCGATTTCCGATTCCGACTGCGCTACAACTTTCGTCGAGGAAACCCTTCGGAGGACCCGATGGCTGTTGCTGCCCGCAAGGCGGGCCGTGCCGGTGCAGGCGCGGCTAACAAGACTACCCCCAGCAAAGGCTCCAAGAGCGGAGCGACCCCCAACTCCCCACAATTCGAGAAGAGCCAGGATCTGTCAGCTTATAACGATATGCTGCTGATCCGCCGCTTCGAGGAAAAGTCCGGCCAGATGTACGGCATGGGACTGATCGGCGGCTTCTGCCACCTCTATATCGGCCAGGAGGCCGTCGTCGTCGGCATGCAGATGGCCACGACGGACGGCGACCAGGTGATCACGGGCTACCGCGATCACGGTCACATGCTCGCCTGCGGCATGGACGCGAAGGGCGTCATGGCCGAGCTGACGGGCCGTCGCGGCGGCCTGTCGAAGGGCAAGGGCGGCTCCATGCACATGTTCTCCAAGGAGAAGCATTTTTACGGCGGTCACGGCATCGTGGGCGCTCAGGTGTCGCTCGGCACCGGCATTGCGTTCGCGAACCATTATCGCGAGAACGGCAATGTCTGCCTGACATATTTCGGCGACGGCGCGGCCAACCAGGGCCAGGTCTACGAAAGCTTCAACATGGCGGCGCTCTGGAAGCTGCCGGTGGTCTACGTGATCGAGAACAACCGCTACGCGATGGGCACGGCGGTGACGCGTGCGTCCGCCCAGACGGACTTCTCCAAGCGCGGCCTGTCGTTCGGCATCCCCGGAGAGCAGGTGGACGGCATGGATGTCCGTGCGGTCTACGCCGCCGGCCAGCGCGCCATCGAGCATGCCCGGACGGGCAAGGGACCGTACATCCTCGAGATGCAGACCTACCGCTATCGCGGTCATTCCATGTCCGATCCTGCGAAGTACCGCACGAAGGACGAGGTGACCCGCATGCGCGAGGAATACGATCCGATCGAGCAGGTCCGTCGTCGTCTGCTGGAGAGCTGGAAGCTGTCGGAAGACGAGCTCAAGGCCATCGACAGCAAGGTGCGCGAGATCGTCAACGAGGCGGCCGAGTTCGCCACGCACGATCCGGAGCCGGATCCATCCGAGCTCTACACGGACATCCTTCTCTAAGCGGCGCGTTGGCGTCGCTTCCCCCCGAATCTCGCCGCTGCGACAATCAAAACGAGTCTTTTAATGGCGATCGATATTCTCATGCCTGCCCTCTCGCCCACCATGGAGCAGGGCAAATTGGCCAAATGGCTGAAAAAGGAAGGCGATCAGGTCAAGCCCGGCGACGTGCTGGCCGAGATCGAGACCGACAAGGCCACAATGGAGGTCGAGGCGATCGACGAGGGAGTCCTCGCCAAGATCCTCATCTCCGACGGCACGGACAATGTGGCCGTGAACACTCCCATCGCGATTCTCGCCGGCGAGGGTGAGGATGTGTCCGCCGCCGCGTCGTCGGCGAAGGCCCCCGCCGGTCCGGCCACGGAAGCCCAGCCCGCACCGACGCCCGACATGGAACGCGAAGGCATGGCCGACCGGCCAGCGCCGGACTCGATCCCGGGTACGGACGCTAAACCGGTTGCAGAGCCGGCCGCTCCTTACGTGATCCAGACCCGCACGGCGCACGACGCCATGGCGGAGATCCCGGAAGGGACCGAGATGGTCTCCATGACGGTCCGCGAGGCGCTTCGCGACGCCATGGCGGAGGAGATGCGCAAGGACGACACAGTGTTCGTCATGGGCGAAGAGGTGGCCGAGTACCAGGGCGCCTACAAGGTCACGCAGGGACTCCTGCAGGAATTCGGCGCCAAGCGGGTGATCGACACGCCGATCACCGAACACGGCTTTGCCGGCGTGGGGGTCGGCGCCGCCTTCACGGGCCTGCGCCCGGTCGTCGAGTTCATGACCTTCAACTTCGCCATGCAGGCGATCGACCAGATCATCAACTCGGCCGCCAAGACCCTCTACATGTCCGGCGGCCAGCTCGGTGCACCGATCGTGTTCCGCGGACCCAACGGGGCCGCCGCCCGCGTGGCCGCCCAGCACAGCCAGGACTTCGCGGCCTGGTATTCTCAGGTTCCGGGCCTCAAGGTCGTGGCGCCTTACTCGGCTTCGGATGCGAAGGGTCTCCTCAAGAGTGCCATCCGCGATCCGAACCCGGTGGTCTTCCTGGAGAACGAGATTCTTTACGGCCAGTCCTTCCCGGTGCCGAAGCTTGACGACTTTACGGTTCCGATCGGCAAGGCGCGCATCCACCGCCAGGGCAAGGACGTCACCATCGTGTCCTTCTCCATCGGCATGACCTACGCGCTGAAGGCGGCCGATGAACTGGCCAAGGAAGGGATCGAGGCGGAGGTCATCGACCTGCGCACGATCCGCCCGATGGACACCGATACGATCGTCGCATCGGTCATGAAGACCGGCCGCTGCGTCACGGTGGAAGAGGGCTATCCGCAATCGGGCGTCGGCGCCGAGATCGCCATGCGCATCATGGAAAATGCGTTCGACTATCTCGACGCCCCCGTGATCCGCGTCACCGGCAAGGACGTGCCCATGCCCTACGCGGCCAACCTCGAGAAGCTCGCGCTCCCGTCGGTGGCCGAAGTGGTGCAGGCGGCGAAGGCCGTTTGCTACAGGTGATGAAATGACCGAACGGAAATTCGAAGCCCTCAACGTTCCGCCCGATGCCCTCGAAAAGGGGGGTGTCGAGATCCTGAGGGCTTCGGTGGTCGACGGGGCGGTGAGCATCGCGCTGCGCCGCGCCTTCGACGATCCGTTCACCTGGGGCGTTCTCCTGGTGGACCTCGCCCGTCACGCCGCGCGCGTCTACGCCATGGAAACCGAGTTCTCCGAGGAGGAGGCTCTCGCCGAGATCACGGCCGGCATCCAGGCCGAGCTCGACGATCCGAGCGATCCGGGCTCGACGCAGGCGATCAATTAAACCTTTCCAGATCAGGATCCATCAACGCCATGCCCATCAATATCCTGATGCCCGCCCTGTCTCCCACCATGGAAAAGGGCAACCTTGCCAAGTGGCTGAAGAAGGAAGGCGACACGGTGAAGTCCGGCGATGTCATCGCCGAGATCGAAACCGACAAGGCCACCATGGAGGTGGAAGCCGTCGATGAAGGCATTCTCGCCAAGATCGTCGTTCCGGAAGGCACGGCCGATGTTCCGGTCAACCAGCTCATTGCCCTGATCGCCGGCGAGGGCGAGGACCCGAAGAGCGTCACGGCTCCCTCTACGGGCGGTTCCGCTCCGGCACCCGCGCCCAAGGCGGAAGCCGCACCGGCTCCGGCCGCTCCCGCGGCGGCGCCTCAGCCGCAGGCCAATGCCATTCCCGGCGACGCCTCGGCTCACATGTCCTATGCCCGGGTCGACCAGGCGCCGACCGGTCCCGCGCAGACTGCAAAGGCCGATGGGGCAGGGCAGCAGGCTGGCGGCAATCGCGTCTTCGCCTCGCCGCTGGCCAAGCGCATCGCGAAGGAAGCCGGTGTCGACCTCGCCTCGGTCCGGGGTTCGGGCCCGCATGGCCGCATCGTCGAGAAGGACGTTCGCGCGGCGCTTCAGGGCGGAGGCGCGAAGCCTGCCGCCGCCCCGGCGGCTGCGGCCGCCGCGCCCGCACCGGCGGCCAAGCCGGCGGCCCCGCAGCTCGCGTCGAGCATGGGCGCCGACCAGGTCAAGGCCATGTTCGAGGCGGGCACCTACGAGGAGGTGCCGCTCGACGGCATGCGCAAGACCATCGCCAAGCGCCTCGTCGAGTCGAAGCAGACGGTGCCGCATTTCTACCTGGCGCTCGACTGCGAGCTCGACGCGCTCATGGCCCTGCGCGAGCAGATCAACAACGCGGCCGGGAAGGACAAGGACGGCAAGCCCGCCTACAAGCTCTCGGTCAATGACTTCGTCATCAAGGCGCTCGCCATCGCGCTCCAGCGCGTGCCGGCTGCCAATGCGGTCTGGGCCGAGGACCGTATCCTGAAGATGAAGCACTCGGACGTGGGCGTGGCGGTCGCGATCGAGGGCGGCCTGTTCACCCCGGTCGTGCGCAGGGCCGAGCAGAAGACCCTCACGGCCATCTCGGCCGAGGTCAAGGACATGGCGGGCCGGGCCCGCAACCGCCGCCTGAAGCCGGAGGAATACACCGGCGGCTCGACGGCAGTGTCGAACCTCGGCATGTACGGCATCAAGGACTTCCAGGCCGTCATCAACCCGCCCCACGGGACGATCCTCGCGGTCGGCGCCGGCGAGCAGCGTGTGGTGGTGAAGAACGGCGCACCGGCGGTCGTGCAGGCCATGACCGTAACGCTGTCCTGCGACCACCGGGTGGTCGACGGGGCGCTCGGAGCGGAGCTGCTGGCGGCGTTCAAGCAGCTCATCGAGAGCCCGATGGGCATGCTGGTCTAGAAGGCGTCATGGCCGGGCTCGTCCCGGCCATTCTCTGTCGGCGATAGGGAAGCTCCATGCCGCTCATCCGCATTTCGCTCCGAAACGGCAAGTCGCCCGCCTATCGCAAGGCGCTGGCGGACGGGGTCTATCGCGCCCTTCGTGAGACCTTCAACGTCCCCGAGGACGATCTCTTCGTCACCGTCAGCGAGCACGAGGGCGACAATTTCTTCTACGGGGCGAGCTATCTCGACATCGAGCGGAGCGACGATCTCGTCATCATCCAGCTCACCGTCAGCAACACGCGGACCGTCGATCAGAAGAAGGCTCTTTTCAAGCGCATCGTCGAGAAACTGGGCGCGGAGCCCGGCCTTCGCCCCGAGGATGTGTTCATCAACCTGATCGAAGTCGAAAAGGAAAACTGGTCCTTCGGTCACGGCATCGCGCAATACGCGCAGGGGAACTAGCACTATGGCAAACCAGTACGACATCATCGTCATCGGCGGCGGGCCGGGGGGCTATGTGGCGGCGATCCGCGCGGCCCAGCTCGGGTTCAAGACCGCGGTCGTCGAGCGCGAGCATCTCGGCGGCATCTGCCTCAACTGGGGCTGCATCCCGACCAAGGCGCTCCTGCGTTCGGCCGAGATCTACCATTACATGGAGCACGCCAAGGATTACGGCCTCTCGGCTCAGGGTATCGGCTTCGATGCGGCCGCCATCGTCAACCGGTCGCGGGGCGTCTCCGGGCGCCTGAACGGCGGCGTCGGCATGCTGCTGAAGAAGAACAAGGTCGACGTGATCTGGGGCGAGGCGACGATCTCGAAGGTCGGCGAGGTCGTCGTGACCGCGCCGAAGAAGCCCGCCATGCAGCCGCAGAACCCGGTGCCGAAGGGCGTGCTGGAGCCCGGCACCTACCAGGCCAAGAACATCATCGTGGCGACCGGCGCACGGCCGAGGGCGCTGCCGGGCATCGAACCGGACGGCAAGCTGATCTGGACCTATTTCGAGGCCATGGTGCCGCCTTCCATGCCGAAGTCGCTCATCGTCATGGGCTCGGGCGCCATCGGCATCGAGTTCGCCTCCTTCTACCGCACCATGGGCGTGGACGTGTCCGTGGTCGAGGTCATGCCGCAGATCCTGCCGGTGGAGGATGCGGAGATCGCCGCGCTCGCCCGCAAGCGCTTCGAGAAGCAGGGCATGAAGATCTTCTCCGGCGCCAAGGTCACGAAGGTCGAGAAGGGCGCGAACTCGATCACGGCCACCATCGACGACGGCAAGGGCGGCACGCAGACGATCACCGCCGAGCGGATGATCTCGGCGGTCGGCGTGGTCGGCAACATCGAGAATCTCGGTCTCGAGAAGCTCGGAGTGAAGATCGAACGGGGCGTCGTGGTCACGGACGGTCTCGGGCGCACCAACGTGCCCGGCATCTACGCCATCGGCGACGTGGCCGGTCCTCCGATGCTGGCCCACAAGGCTGAGCACGAGGGCGTCATCTGCGTCGAGACCATCAAGGGCCTGCATGCCCACGCCATGGACAAGGCGAAGATCCCGGGCTGCACCTATTGCAACCCGCAGATCGCCTCCGTGGGGCTCACCGAGGCCAAGGCGAAGGAGCAGGGCTACGACATTCGCGTCGGCCGCTTCCCGTTCATCGGCAACGGCAAGGCGATCGCGCTCGGCGAGCCCGACGGCTTGGTGAAGACGATCTTCGACAAGAAGACCGGCCAGCTGCTCGGCGCCCACCTGGTCGGCGCGGAAGTGACCGAGCTGATCCAGGGCTTCGTGATCGCCATGAACCTGGAGACCACGGAAGAAGACCTGATCCACGCCGTCTTCCCGCACCCGACCCTGTCCGAAACCATGCACGAGAGCGTCATGGACGCCTATGACCGCGTGATCCACATCTGACGCGCTCGGGTCCCGAACTTTGCGTGGACCCAAGGCGAGCTCAAGGAATTAACCAGCCAGGACCTCCACGAGGCCCTGGCTGTGTCGTCTCACGACGGAGACGGCCGCCCACACCGTCGGTTCGTGAGGAGGCGGCGATGACAAGCGTCGCAATAAGGGACGAGGTCGGGGCCTCGCGCTCTCGCAGGAAGCCCTGGTACAAGGTCCTCTACATCCAGGTTCTGATCGCCATCTTTCTCGGCATTCTCGTCGGCTGGCTGTTCCCCGATCTGGCCAAGAGCGACTGGATCAAGGCTCTCGGCGACGGTTTCATCAAGCTGATCAAGATGGTCATCGCGCCGATCATCTTCTGCACGGTGGTGTCCGGGATCGCCCACATCCAGGATGCCAAGAAGGTGGGGCGCGTCGGCATCAAGGCCCTCGTCTATTTCGAAGTGGTGTCGACCTTCGCGCTCATCATCGGCCTTCTCGTCGGCAATATCGTGAAGCCGGGTGCAGGCTTCGCCGGTACGCCCGACCCGGCTGCGGTCGCCGGCTACGCCAAGCAGGCCGCGGAGCAGAAGCCGGTCGATTTCCTCCTGCACATCATCCCCGACAGCGTCGTCGGGGCCTTCGCCCAGGGTGACATCCTCCAGGTCCTGCTATTCGCGATCCTCTTCGGCTTCGCCCTTCTGGTACTCGGCGACCGGGGCGTGACGGTCCGCAACCTCATCGACGATGTGGCCCATGGCATGTTCGGAGTCATCGCCATCGTCATGAAGGCGGCCCCGATCGGCGCCTTCGGGGCCATGGCCTTCACGGTCGGACGCTATGGCCCCTCGGCCCTGGGAAACCTCTTCGGCCTGATCGTGACGTTCTATGCCACGGCGGCGCTGTTCATCTTCGTCGTGCTGGGAGCGATTGCCCGGATCGCGGGCTTCAGCATCTTCAAGTTCATCGGCTACATCAAGGACGAGCTGCTGATCGTGCTCGGCACGAGCTCGTCGGAGAGCGCCCTGCCGCAGCTCATGGAGAAGCTCGAACGGCTCGGCTGCTCCAAGTCGGTGGTGGGCCTGGTGGTCCCCACCGGCTACTCGTTCAACCTCGACGGCACCAACATCTACATGACGCTGGCGACCCTGTTCATCGCGCAGGCCCTGGGCTACGACCTCACCCTCAGCCAGCAGCTCACCATCCTGCTCGTGGCGCTGCTCACCTCGAAAGGGGCCAGCGGCGTCACCGGGGCGGGCTTCATCACGCTCGCCGCGACCCTGGCCGTCGTGAACCCGGCGCTCGTCCCGGGGATGGCGATCATCCTCGGCATCGACAAGTTCATGAGCGAGGTGCGCGCCCTCACCAACATCACCGGCAACGGTGTCGCGGCCGTCGTCGTCGCCTGGTGGGAGGGGGAACTGGACCGCGGCAAGCTCAATGCGGGCCTCAACCGGGAGGTGGACCCATCCGACATCGAGACCGCGGTCACGACGGATTGACCGCCGGGGTTCAGGAGCGGGTGCCCGTTCGGACCTCCGGAACGAGCGGGACGCCGGCCCTTTCGGGCTTTGCGAACCTCTTGGCGCCGGCCACGCAGCCGATCACCGCGAGCGTGGCGGCGATCATCGACCAGCCGACCGTCTCGTGCAGAAGGGCGGCCGCCCAGAGGAGGCCAAGGAAGGGCTGCAGCAGCTGCAGCTGCCCCACGCCGGCAATGCCCCCCAAAGCAAGGCCACGGTACCAGAACACGAATCCGATCAGCATGGAGAACAGGGACACGTAGGCGAGTCCGAGCCATGCCGGTGTGCCGATGCCGCTCAGGGAATCGGGCCAAGTGAGAAGTGTCAGCGGACCCGTGACGGGCAGGGACAGGACAAGGGCCCAGGAAATGACCTGCCAGCCGCCGAGCCGGCGCGCCAGCGTCGCGCCCTCGGCGTAGCCGAGCCCGCAGAGTAGAACCGCCCCTACCATCAGCAGATCACCGGCCGCCGAGGCCGAGAAGCCCTGGAGCAGCGAGAACCCGGCCACCATCGCTCCGCCGAGCGTGGAGAAGATCCAGAAGGCCGGCTGCGGCCGCTCGCCGCCCCGGAGCACCCCGAACACGGCCGTCGCCAGCGGCAGGAGGCCGATGAACACGATCGAGTGGGCGGACGTGATGTGCCGAAGCGCCAAGGCGGTCAGGAGCGGAAAGCCGATCACGACTCCCATCGAGACGATGCCGAGGGCGGCAAGGTCGGCGCGGGCAGGGCGATTCTGGCGCAGGATCAGGAGCAGGGCCGCTCCGAGGATCCCGGCGATGCAGGCCCGCGCCAGGGTCAGGAACAGCGGATCGAATTCGACCACGGCGACGCGCGTGGCTGGCAGCGATCCGCTGAAGATCAGCACGCCGACGAACCCGCTGACCCATCCTGACTTCGCCCGGTCCATATCCTTGCCTCCGCGTGATGAACTTCTCGCCACGATCGCATGGCTTTTCCAGGTACGGTCCAATACAGTTCCTCCGAACTGTCATGGTCATGGGGGCAGTACAGTGGATGAACTCGGAACGAACCGCCCGCCGGGGACGCGGGTGGAGCACGTCATGCAGGCGGTCCGCGCCAAGATTGCGAGCCGGTCCCTGAATCCCGGCGCGAAGCTGCCGTCGATCCGCGGTCTCGCGACGGCTATGCGCGTGTCCAAGTCCACGGTCGTCGAGGCCTATGACCGGCTGGCGGCAGAAGGCGTCATCAGGTCGAGACCGGGCTCCGGCTTCTTCAGCGCGGCGTCATCGGCTCCCCTGTCCATTGCGGAGCTCGGGCCCCGTCTCGATCGGGCGATCGACCCGTTCTGGGTGTCCCGGCAATCCCTGGAAGCGGGACCAGGCATGCTGAAGCCCGGCTGTGGATGGCTGCCCGCGGAATGGATGCCCGACGAGGACATCCGCCGCGCCCTTCGTCATCTCGCACGGACCAGGGACAACGAGAAACTGACGGATTACGGCACGCCACTCGGTCTGCCGGCCTTGCGTCAGTTTCTGTCGCGCCGCATGGCCGATCAGGGCTTTCATGCCGGTCCGGACCAGATCATGCTGACGGAATCCGGCACCCAGGCGATCGATCTCGTGTCCCGGCTCCTGCTGCAGCCGGGCGATGCGGTCCTGGTGGATGATCCCTGCTATTTCAACTTCCTGGCCCTTCTGCGAGCCCATCAGGCGAAGATCGTCGGCGTCTCCTATACGTCGGAGGGGCCCGATCTCCTGGCCTTCGAGGCGGTGCTCGCCGAGCACCGGCCCCGTCTCTACATCACCAATTCCGGTCTCCATAACCCGACCGGCGCCACTGTGAGGGCGGCGACCGCCCACAAGGTTCTGAAGCTTGCGGAAGCCTATGGCGCCCTCATCGTCGAGGACGACATCTTCGCCGATTTCGAGATGGACGCAGCGCCGCGCCTTGCGGCCCTCGACGGGCTCGACCGGGTGGTGCGGATCGGGAGCTTCTCCAAGACGCTGTCGGCCTCCTTCCGGTGCGGCTATATCGCCGCAAGGACGGACTGGATCGACAGGCTGGTCGACCTCAGGATCGCCACGGGTTTCGCGAGCACACCGCTGTCGCAGGACCTCGTCTTCAACGTCCTCGGCAGCAGCACCTACCGAAAGTACCTGGATGGACTTCGAGTTCGGCTTGCGAAGGCGAGGGCGGACACCGTCCGGCGGCTGCGAGAGCTCGGCATCGAGCCATGGCTCGAACCCGAGGCCGGCATGCTGCTCTGGTGCCGCCTGCCGGACGGCCTGAACGCCGCCGACGTGGCGCGGCGAGCGCTTCAGGACGGCGTGGTCCTCGCCCCCGGCAATGTCTTCAGCCTCTCGCAATCCGCCGGCGATTTCATGCGGTTCAACGTCGCCCAATGCACGGATGAGCGCGTGTTCCAGATCCTCCAGAGGGCGATGCGGACCACACCCTGAGCGCATCCGTCAAATGCCCCCAGCGGCGAAGCGTCGGGGAACATTGCGGGCCGGCATGTCTTTCTCCCCGCTACGCACGTGGAGAGCGACATGAAGCGCCTTGCCTCGAGCCTTGCCTGTCTTCTGCTGTCGACATTGGCCCATGCTCAGACCGGATCGGTTGCACCGACGACACCCTCGCCGGCAGCCTCGGGCACCGAGGGCGACGGCTGGCTTCTCCTTTTGGTGATTCCCCTCATCGTCGTGGCTGCCGGCGTCTATTTCTTCATCAAGCGCAACGGCACGACGTCGCGCTTCTGATCGGCGGTATCGATCGATGCGAGTTCCGCGAGAGCGCTCTCGTCCAATCGCGTTGACGCCTGCCATCAACCCGCAGCAATCTTGCCGTCCAGCCCTGATGAGGAGGTGGTCATGGCAGGTTCGGATGATCGGCACGAGGGCAGGTGCCGGTGCGGTCGGGTCAGGTTCCGCGTCGAGGGAGAACCCATCGTCACCATGGCCTGTCACTGCGAGGGCTGCCAACGCATGACTGCGAGCGCGTTCTCGTTGAGCGACCTTTATCCGAGCGACAGGTTCGCCGTGCTGCAGGGGGAGCCCGTTATCGGCGGGCTGCACGGCGCCACGCGCCACTTCTTCTGTCCGGACTGCATGAGCTGGCTCTTCACCCGGCCGGAGGGAATGGACGAGTTCGTCAACGTGCGCACCACCATGCTCGAAGACCCGGGCCGGTTCCCGCCCTTCATCGAAACCCACACGAGAGAAAAGCTGCCATGGGCCACGACCCCGGCTCTGCACAGCTTCGAGGCCCTGCCGCCGATGGAGCGCTATCCGGAGCTGATGGCAGAATTCGCGGCGCGAAACGACCCGAGACCGGGCAGGGGCGCTCCCTCGCCGTCGTGAACCGGCGGACGGGCCCTAAGCCTCCTGGTCACGACACGCTCTCACGTCATGGCCGGGCTTGTCCCGGCCATCCCGATGCGGTGAAGCGCGGCGCTCTTCCTCGCCACCTTCCGTCCGTCCTGACACCCTCACGTCATGGCCGAGCTTGTCCCGGCCATCCCCGCCGTGCCTTACGGATCGAGATCACCGGCCCAAGGCCGGTGATGACGTGGGAGTGGTGGACAGGTGTAGGTGCGATGATGTTCCATCTTTGTTCTTGACACATGCATCAAGCTAAGCTATATCATGGCGCAGATCGGTTCCTTCGAGGGGCGCGCTCGCGAGGCGTCGCA